>NZ_VIRS01000016.1 GCF_006912135.1 Cryptosporangium phraense
GGTCGTGCTCACCCGATTTCCCGACGGCGCGACAACCACCCTCGTCGCCCACCAGATCAAAGGTGAATGGATCACCACGGGACCAGAGATCGGCCCATTGACCTCCTGACCTGCCGGACGCCGCTCGAAAACCAACGACGCGGTCCGCCCAGCACCACGGGCGTGAGCCGGCGCCAGACGCCGACCGCGGCCCACGCCGCCGTCGTCAGACCGACGCGAGCACGAAGCGCCTCATCTATCCATCCGGACTGCATCCGTCCGGTCGGCGAGGCGCGACGAGCCTTCGCGCGCCCGCCGGCCGGTCACACCGGCAAGGAGACACCATGTCGGGCTATTCGCCCTGCAATAAGGTCAACGACCTACCGAGCAGCCGCTGCACCGACAGCGGACTTGTCCTGCTCCCCCACACCTGGATCTACGTACCGTGCGGCCCGAGGCCGCGCGTCACCAGCTTCCGAGAAACTGCAACGTCGACTTCCTACGGATACACCGCGGCGATCAGCGTCAACGAACAGGCCGTTGGCCTCATTCACGGACACGGCCGTGACGAAGTCTTCTATTCGAGCGGCAACCCGGGCTTCGGTCAGGAAGAAATGGCGAGGTTCGCGGCTGCCTCCCGCAGCCACAGCGGCGAAGCCCTCACCGCCGAGTGGGTGCTTGGGCAACTGGTCATCTCGCACCTACTCACCAGACTTACGCCTGTTCCGCCGCCGCCCGGCAGCCGGCTCGCCCGGCCGGTGGAGATCGTCTCGTCGATTCCCACCCCTCGTCCGGAACGACCCTCCTTAGACGACGAGCACGACCGGGTGGGCAACATCGTCGCGTTGGCAGGAATGGTGGTCCTCGTCGGAGGCGCCGATGGCACGAAGCCCGCACTGGTCGCAGCGCAACTCGCCTCGTACAGGGCACCTGGCGACCATTTGTGGTGGCAGCTCTGGAACCCCGAAGTCGGAGGCAGCGCGGGCTACTGGCGAGATCTGACGGCCCGCCCCGCGAGTGTGCCCGAAGGCGACCCGGCCGAGGACTACCCGTGGTAGGCCAACGGGCTGCACTCTTCGCAAAGGCAGCAGTCGAGTCACGTCCCATGGTGCAGCGGCTTCGGCGAGGACAGATCGTGCATGTCAACCTCGGCTGCCTCTGGCTCCCAGCCATCATCACGATCCTGAGAGCGGATCGCGTTGACGTGAGGTTTCCGTCCCGTCCAGAACTCGGCTACCGCCGGTCAGGGGGCGTCCGCTCATCGCTGATCCGTTCCGCCGACGGCGTCGACCTCGTCGCTATCCACTGCCTGACGTCGGGAGCAGACGTCCTCACCTTCGACGGAACTCGGCTGCAGGTCGCTGCCTGCCGCCTCCGTCGCGACCGACGGTGGGTCATCGACTTCGCCGACGGTTCCGAATCGACGCTTCCCCCGCACGCGATCCTCCGCGTCGCCGATACGACCCCCCAGGTCACTGTCGGCGGGCGACCGCTGGCCGAGCGGCCTCACGACGGCTCTCAAGCACCTGGCTGGAGCGTCCCGACCACCAGCCTCAAGCCCTGGGAAAGGCACGAACGATGAGCAACGCAGAAGGCTGTCCCAACGACCCCCACAGCGTGGGCCCCACCAAGCCCGACGACGCCCGATCGGCTCCCGCCGGCGACCTGGCCGAGGAGACCTCGGCGCTCCAACGCAACCTGGTCGTCGCCAGCGACGACGACCTCGTCGAATTGGTCCCCTACCTCATCGGCTTCCACCCCACCGACAGCATCGTCACCGTTGGTTACCGGGACGGGAAGGTCGCCGTCACTGTACGGGCCGACCTCCCAGCCGCGGGAGAAAGTACAAATTCATCGCGGTCGCCGGCCTCGCCGGCATACAACGCAAGGGCGATCTCTGACGTGGCGTCACAGGCAACCGTGATCGGCTACGGGTCGCTCGATCGCGTCTTCGAAGCCGCACGGGTATTCGTGGATGCGCTGGCGAAGAGCAGGTCGAGGTGTACACGGTGCTGCGAGTCGACGGTGACCGCTTCTTCTACGTCAGCGAGGACGGCATCGACGTCCCATCCGAGGGGCATGCTTACGACCCGACCCACGGCCGGATAGCGGTCGAAGCTGTCGCCCACGGGATGGTGGCACTTCCCGGACGGGAAGCGCTCCAGGACATCGTCGCACCGGTCACTGGCGACGAACGCATCACGATGTATGAGGCCACCCGCACCGCGGCCGAACGACTTCTCGCGACTCTTCGCCGGTTCGACGAAGAACCCGAGTCGGCCGGTCGCGCCGATTCCTCGCGAACGCCCGACGAGCGGGCCAAGGCGCAGGCCGTCTACTCGAAGAAGGTCGTCGCGTTAGGCGACGAGGCGTTGCAGCGCGCCTATGCCGCATCGGAAGCCGGGCTACGCCTCTCCGACGATCACGCCGGCTGGCTGTGCGCGCTCCTTGTGCTCGCCGACGTTCAAGAGCGTGCTTGGTTGACGTCGCAGGCCACCCCGGCTCAACGGGATCTGTGGGCAGACCTCACCCGCCGCGCCACGCCTGCGTTAGTAGCCGGCCCAGCCACCATGCTCGCCCTGACTGCTTACCTCGGCGATGACGGCGCGATGGCCAACGCAGCCCTCAGCCGAGTGGCCGACGCCGATCCGAACTACCCCATAGCCCGTCTGCTCGCCGCGATGATCCTGGGCGGTGCCACGCCTGACCAGCTGCGTCAGGCGATCGCAGAGGGCCTTCCATGCTGACCCGCACTGACCGTCCGATCCTCGGTGGGTCACTGGCCGACATGGCCCAACCAATAGTCCTCCGACTCTGATGCCGTTCCGCTGACGCGGACGGCGGCCTCACCTCTCGCCTACGGGCAGGCTGGGGCCGCCACGGTCCCAGCCTGTCCGCCGCCGCAAGGCGGGGAACAGGAGAAGCGCACCCATGCCGGACACCAATGGCCCGTCCACCCACGGGGCTCTGCTCGAGAAACTGCAAGCTGACTTCGAGGAACGCCTCACCCGGCTAGCCGCCGAGCCCAAGCGGTGGATCGAGTTCCTCGATCAGGCCGCGATCTTCGGCGCCCACTACAGCGCCCGCAGCCAGCTACTGCTGATCGCGCAGGCCGAAGAACGCGGCATCATCCCACGCTACTTTCTGCCGTTCGGCAACCGCGCCGGCACCAGCGGCTGGAAAGCCCACGGCCGCCGCGTCCAGCACGGACAGACCGCGTTCAAGATCTGGGCACCGATCCGACGCCGACCCACCGAGGAACAAGCCGCCGAGTGGGAAGCCAGCGGACGAGTCGTCGTCCGTGAAGAATCCGGGCGGCCCGCGATCCAGCTCGTCGGATTCAAGCTCGAGAACACCTTCGAGCTGTCCCAAACCACCGGTGACCCGTTCGAGCCGCCGACCGTTCTACGACGCCGCAAAGTCCTCACCCGCGACGGCGACGGTCCGCAACTGCTAACCGGCGAGGACCCGACCGGGGTCTTCGACGACCTGGTCCGGCTCATCACCGCTGACGGCTACACCTACGAGCGCGTTCCCCCACGCACGGGATGGCTGGGCGACGCCAACGGTGTCACCGTCCTCCGGCCGCCGCTGCGCACGGTCCAGGTTCGCGACGACGTCGCTCCGGCGCAAACCACCAAGACCACCGCGCACGAACTCGCGCACATCCGCGGCGGCCACCTGGAGCCAGCCCACCAGGCGACCAGTCCACACCGCGGCCGCTACGAGACCGAAGCCGAGAGCGTCGCGCACATCGTCCTGGCCGCGCCCGGCCTGGATACTTCCGCCTACAGCGACGCTTACGCCTTCGACTGGGCCAGTGGCGACCTGGACCTGATCCGCGGCTGCGCCGACGCGGTCCTCCGGACCGCCCGCGGAATACTGCGCGACCTCACCCCTGGGCCGACTGATTCCGAGGCCGAGGCACGCGCCCTCGACGACCCGGGCGCTGACGACTCGACGCGCTCGCAGGCGGCCGAGAACGAGCCGCGACGCCCGATGAACGCGTCAGCAGCCCGTGCTGGTGCAGCGCGGACCGCTGCGTGAACAGCAGCCGCCACCCCTCGCAAGTCCCACACGAGGAGATGCCCCCGTGGCCAAAAACCCCAACCACCGCGCGCAGTTCCAACCGAACTCCATGTGCTTTCCCGGCGGCCTTACCCCGGTCGAGGTCCAATCAGCCACGGACGAGCAGCTGTACCAGGATGCCGAAGACCGCGTCGCCGACGGGCGCAGAGACCGCACGTCCCACGCCTACGTTCTCGGCCAGCTCAATGACGACGGCAGCGGCACCGGGACCGGCCTGGTGATCGCCCTCGACGACGAGCACGCCGCTCAGCTGGCGATCCGCCGCGGCGCCGTGCTGCTCAAAGACCCGTGGGCCCGGCGGTACCTGCACCGCGTCGCGGCTGACCAGCTCGGCGACTACGACCCGACGGCAGACTTCGACGCCACTATCGCGGGCCAGCGTCGCGTCGCCATCAGCGAGGAAATCTACGACTACGTCTCCCGGCGTCTCGCGGTCCAGCTTCCGCCCGGCCAGCCGGTTGCGGCCGCGGTGTTCGATGCCGCGGACGGCCCGGACGGTTACTCCTTCAGCGGCGTGAGCACCACGGTCTACTTCACCGACGGAACCCGCATCCGCTACGCCATCTCGCCTGGCCGGACTCCTGCCGAGCGTCGCTACGACGTCGACCTCGACGCGCTGTTCGCTGCCTTCGTCCCCGGTCCGGTCCAGCCGACCGGCGCCATCGCAATCGATCTGATCACCGGAGTGGTCGACGTCGAACCGGTGCACGGCCGCCGGCTGCACTCCCGCTACCGCGCCACCGCGACTGACGATCACCGTCGCCCGGACGAGGCCGGCTGCTGATGCCTACCGTCACTCTGACCGTGGCCGCGCGACTGATGCGACAGCTCATCAGCGCGACCACAGCCCGGCTCCGCGGCATCGACCTCGACCGGGACGCCCGCCAGAACCCCACCGCCGCGATTCCGGCCCCGAACTGGCCGGCCGAGTACAACCAAGCGCTCGCCGCCCGCGTTAACGGCCAAGCCACCGGTAGCTCGCCGTTCTACGTGGTGTTTTCCGACGACTTCCCGGTGTGCTGGCTCAACCACGACGGCCACCTCGTCCACCCCGACGTCGTCCTCGACCGGTTACGGACGAGACACCGTGCGCTGGCGTCAGAGGCCCTCACCGACCTGGCCCGACCGGCTCTGGCCTATGTCGCTGACCTGCGCGACGTGCGCGACGGGAGACCGCAGGACGTCGAGGACCGCACTCATCGGCCCGGGCTCGCTCGCGTCGCCCACCCGGACCTACCGGCTCGAGCATGGTGGATTTCGGTCGGGCACGACATCACCGGCGCCCGTGAACGGTCCCGAGCGGTGGCAGGTACCGAAGATCCGCTCATCATCTCGGCACACGGTTTCGGGCGCTACGGGCGCCAGACACATCGACTAGACCTCGGCCGTCTGTGCGCCATCAATGCCACCGCCACCAAGCACGGCGCCGGCTTATCCACGCTCGCCAGAGGTCACGACGGCGAGCGCTCCCCGGAGATCGACGCCAACGTCGTCGGGAGTTGGCTGGCCGAGGAGTACAAGCTCGATGCGGCGCCGGATGCCGAGCTGATCGAGCCGCTTTTCACCGCCGCGCTGATCGGATCCTTCAGCAGCGACTACGCATATGCCGACTACCGGCTCAAACAGACGGGTTGGGAGACGACGCTGCGACAGATGAACGCACAGGAATTCTTCGACATGCGGCACTACGTCTACTGCCTCTTCCGGCGCGACGTCCGTGCGATCTCGGCCCCCGGCGGCATCGTCGTGCTCCGTCGGCACCACTAATCCGCGCCAGCCGTACTTGACCATCCGCCTCTCTCGTCAGCCGCCGGTCGGTGCGGCGGTGACGGCTGGGACGCCACGCCCTCAGGGCCCAGCGTCCCGAGCGTGGGACGCTGGGCTCTGGGCCCATCCGCAGGAGAACCCAATGCTCCGCCGATCCCTCCACGCCCAGACCGTTCTCGACAACGAATCGGACACCTACGTCCCCGGCCGCCCAGCCGAACCCGAGTCGCCAACCGGTCGGGCAGCGCAGGAGGCCGCGTGGATCTTCTACGCCATCGCCGCGCTCGGCTCCGCCGTCGGACAGGTCTGGGTCGGCATCGAAGCCGCGCCGTGGCCGACCGGTCTCCCCTGGTGGTGGCGCGCCCTGCTGGTAGCCCCATTCGCCGGTGTCATCGACCTGGGCGGCGTCGTCGCCTCCGCCTTCGCCGACTTCCGTCAGCGCCTTGGTGAAGCCGCCTACGGTTGGCGCGCACTCTCCGCCGTCTCCGTGACCGCCGCGGTCGCCATCAACGTCATCGGGCATCGCGACGTCCTCTACCTCTCCGTCGTCTTCGGCGGCCTCGGGGCATTCGCCTACACCGTCTGGCTGCTGCACGCCGCCGCCCGCCGCCGCGACTCGCAGCGCGCGGCCGGCAATCGATCCGGCATCGCACCCGCGTATGGACTGCGCCAATGGTTGCGGGAGCCGCTCGTCACCCACCGGGCCCGCGTTCTCGCCACCGACCACGGCTACACCCGACAGAAATCACTGGATCTCGCCCGCCAGCAGCTGCGAGACGAACAGCGCCGCCGAGCACTCACCACCTACATCAAGACGCTCATCCACGCCGAGAACCCCGACCCGCTCAGGGCCGACATCACCATCACCACCCTCGACATCGACGCCGTCGCCGTTGCACTGATCGCCAGGGCCGACATCGAAGGCTGGGCTGATCTCATCGGCGCCGCCACCCTCCCGCCACCCGACATCGCCGGCCGCCGTGACGACGCTGCGCAGGCGCGCGAAGTCGTGTCGCCTGGTCGCGGGCCGCGACCACCTGCAGACGTCTTGCGTCGGGTGCCCCAAGACCCCGCCGGCTATGAACGGTGGCGTCGACTCTGGGCGGAGCTGAGCACGGACCTCGCCGTCACCAACGCGGAGTTCGCCGAACGTCACGGCATGTCCATCCGCCAAGTGCAGTGGATCCGCGCCGTCGGCCGCAGTGGCTTCCTGGAGTCCCCCATCCCCCTCATCGACCGCATCGCCGAACTCGGCGCGCGCCCACCAGCGAACGGACTCTCGGCTTCGCCGCCAGCGGATCCCGAGCCGACTGACCGGTCCGTCGCGCGCTGATTCGCGCCCCAATCGTGGCCCGCCGGCGATCCGCCTCGCCAGCGGGCCGCTTCTCGCTGAGACGATCGCCATGCCGCCCCGCTCGCGGCAGAATGCCCCGAATTTCCTGTGACCAGCTGCGTATCCGTCCTCGTCGCCGCCACAGCCGGCGCGGCCCCCCCTTTTTGTTGCGTTGCGGGATCTCCGTCGTCACGGGTACGCACATCGTCTGCTGCAACCCAAATGCGAGCCTGCCCACCTGCGATGCGGCCTGCGACGCTGTGCAACGCCGGGAGCATCGTGGCCGGGCAACCGCGCCCAAGCGGGGTCGGGTCGGAACGTTCAGGAACTCGTCCGGGCAGGACCTGGACTTCGAGACCCCGGGTCGACGGCGAGGCTCTCGACTCGATCCCGTCCATAACTGCCCAGGGCGCCTCGCTTGAGACGGGAGGTGATGCACGCTCATGCCGAATTGAGTATGTTTGGTAGTTCTCCCAAACAGGGAGCGCCCGAGCAGATACCCTCGCTTCTTCCTCGGTCCGGGGAACGAGGTCGAGAAATTTCGGTGCGGAGAGTAAAGGTCGAGCCATTTAAAGTCCCGTCGTGGGCCAAATCTGCACCTCGTGGTCGTTGCCGACGGCAATGCTTCGGCCGTCCGGGCTGAAGGCAAGCGTGCGGAATGTATCGATACGGGGTACGGGGCTAGTCATTTCGTGGCCGTCCTTGACATTCCAGAGGTGGACATCACCCGCGAGTGCGTGACCAGTATTATCGGCAGTACTACGAATCTCGGCGAGGACCGTGCCGTCCGGGCTCAGCGCAAGCGCACTTATGTAATCCCAGGAAGGCTGCCCGAGTGCAACTAATGGCTGCGTGCTGCCAGGATGCCATACTGTGACTCGATTGGACTCGGCCAGCGCGATCACCGGCGAACCTTTGGAGGGGAAGGCAGCGACCGGCCTGAGTGAGACGTCATTTTTGAATGAAAACTTTTTACTGGGTTCTAGTTTACCGGCGGCATTTTGCGACCACACGACTGCCTCGTGGTTCGACGACGGCATCGCCGCTATTAATAGGCGGCCGTCGCCGCTCAGACCGACACCTCGAATTCCGTCGACGCCACGTAGGGCGGGCGATGGCATCGAAATATTCTCGCCTGTCGATGTCCGCCACCGCAGGATCGTTCCGTTCCCCTTTGCCGCGATCAGCGTGTCTCCGTCCGCCGAAAAGGCTAGTGCGATGGGAAAGTCCTGCCAAGGGGGTATGGCCTCGGGAGAGTCCATCGGAAAGGTTAGTGGGTCGGGAGCGTCCGCCGCCGCGAAACGGGCGTAGACAATGCGGCCGGTGTCGAGGTTCCGGATAGCAATCCTGCGGTGGTCATCGGCAGATATGGTCGCGAGTTCGTGGCCGCCTGGTCCTAACGCCATGAACCAGACAGATCCGGTGCCATCTATAATGCGGAATCTGTGTTCGGTATGGAGGTAAACGAGGGATACCATGCTGGTCAGCGCGGCCAGCGACAAGATGAACGCACTTGCCAGGAGCCGGACACTTCGCCGGGACGGCTGCGCCCGCGCCGGCTGGAAATGGGCGACTGTGTCGACGAGGTGAAGCGGCTCGTGTCCCGCTAGTTGGTCCTGCAGCAAAGCATGAGTGAACTGATAGGCAGGGCCGATCTGGCGCAGCACCCTCCGCTCGCGTGCGTCAAACAAGAATGATGTTAAACGCCACGGCAATTTGCCCCGCACCGCCAGCCACCCACGCGCTATCGAATAGGTCAGCCATGCGCTGCCCGAACCGAACAGCACAAAGATTCCGCTGATCGCGCCGAGGCCCGGTAGCAGAACAGCCATAGGGGCGGCGGTCACCGCGGTAGAGATCAGCAGCGTGCGCCGGTCACCTGCCAGCACAGACTTTGGCTCATTGCTTGCCTGTGCGTCGATGGGCGCGGCCAGCCAGCTACCGAGCCCGACGGTGACACCGAACAACACGGCGATGTAAACGCTGGACGCGAGCCAGGTCTCGGCACCGGCCACCTTGCCCTGGTGCCCGACGATACCAAAGGTGATCGCGGGTGACGTCACCACGATGCCGGCCGCCAGACCGATACCCAGACTGCGAAAGAGTCGCCCGATCCGGGGAAGGCCACGACGCGGCGTGCCGCCATACCGCGCCGCCAACAGACTGGGGATGGCGATCGCGGTGATTAACAGGTCGGCGGGCAATAAGAGATGCGAGATGTAATTGGAGCCGTCCGGCATCTGACGGATCCAGTCCACTATGTAGTAGCTGAGCTCGATCGCGACCGAGCGGTCGACTAGGTACACTGTTGCCAGCAGGGCCGCGCCGCCGAGAGATACGGCGCCGACCACCGCAATCAGATCGCCGGCGACGCCGCGCACCACCGACCGTGGACGGTCCGCTGTCTGTCCGGCACGCCGACCGAGCACGGTCGCGACGGCGATTCCCACGGCTCCGACAGACGCGAATGCGGGTGGACTGTCGCGGACGTAGAGCATCGCTATCGTCGCAACGATCAGGATCGGAGCCGCGACCGTGACGCTGATCAGCCAGCGTGGAACGGCCTCGGCGATCCGCCACCACTCCAGTTCCCGCACGCCGCGACGATGCAGACTTCTTGCGAGAAAGGACAGCCAGCGTCGCGCTTGTTCAGCCTGGTATCGGCCGCGTGGCGACCGGCGGTAGGCGGCCGTCACGAAGGCCCCGAGCAGGTGCTGCTCGATCGCGGTGTGATCAGCGAACCGCTCACCATCGAGCATCTCGGCTGGGTTAGATTTCCGATCGGCGTAGACCGCGATCATCAGATCGATCATCAGTGGCGTCGTGAGCGCCTCGGCAAGCTGACCATCCGGATTCGACTGCAGGTAAGTGCCGAGCTGCCGCCAGCGTGGGTCATCAGGCAGGTACCGGAGGATGTCGACCTTAGCGGGCGGTTCGACTTCCACGACCGCCGCGTACGACAGCGGCACGGGTCCACCAGTGACCGCGCCCTCGTACTCCTGGCTGCGGCAGGTCAGCACCACCGGACGAACACCCAGCTTAGCGCCGAGCGCGTCCAGAGCGGTGCGCTGCCAGGTTTTTTGCATTTCATCGAGACCGTCGAGAACGGGGATTACTCGTTTGGTCTTCAGCAGCTCACATGGTGCCTCCTCGCCGTACTTGGAACTGTCTTCGAGTCCTGGGTAACTGTCGGCCAGTTGCGCGGCCATCCATTCGTAAGGCTTGTCGCGGTTTGGATTCCATGTCGACATCGCGAACAGGACCGGTACAGGATCTCCAGGCTGGCGATTGTGGAGAAGATCGAGCAGTAGTCGGGTGGCGAGCACGGTCTTGCCGGCGCCGGGCGCCCCCAGGATTACCAATTGATGTCTAGGTAGCTGACGGTACGTGGCCGCGATATCTTTGAATTCGCCGTGCAGGTGCAGCCTCACCGCACGACCTGAAATCGCCTGTCCTACAACGGCGCTCGGTGCAGCGGCGACGGGCCGGACGGTACTCGACCAACGGACTCTCAGCGGTTCGCTGGCGTTTTCTTCCCTGCGCCGATCTTCCTCAGTCCACTGGCGGCCCACAAGGTCGGCAAGCAGGGCAGCGGCATCATCAAGTTGCTTGGCATGCTTTTCGCCGGGATATGCTTGGATGATCGAGGCGTCCGAGGCTGATGCGATCGCGCGATAACCTTCAAGCGCCGCATAGACAAAGCCAATTAGGACTAACGACGCGATGGCCGCTTTCGACGGGTTATCCGCGACAGAATTGGTAAGCAGCGCAGCGAGCAGAGTCACGATGGTGCAAGCTGCAGCAATAGCGCCATGTTTCCTCTGGCGGGAGGATCTCACCTTCGACACCCACTCGGTTAGTGGCGAGCACAACGCGACTGGCTCATGCTATCCAACACATCCAACGGACAACTTTCAGGGCCCCGGTTTCCGATCAGCCGATAACTCCTGGGGGCACCCCGCAATCCATGGTCGCTCGTGGACTTTCTTACCTTTGTTCGGCTTGGTCTGGTGGAGGGCGACCAACCAGGCTGATGGGGCAATCCTGGTCACCTGTATGTGGAATGCCGTTTTCGGTGCTCCAGACTATTTCGAGCCCAATCTGTAGGGAAGTGGAGAGGAATGGTCGGCGATTTCGGCCGTGCGGGACCGGGTCTAGACGTGGGGACACGACGGTCGCCGTCCGCGTTTGTTGAGCATGCACTGGTGAAACTGCGGGATCCGGGCCCGTAGAGGTGGCACTTTCGTCAGAGCCATGGCTTGTGGTCCGGGAATCGTCGGCACCAGATCAGCTCAATACGCCTATCATCCGAGACTGGCGCCGACCGGCGCGCTCTTCTGCCGCCGATGGTGAGTTGCTCGCCCACCCTGTGCGGCTCCGCCGCAGGTGTCCGGCGCTCGCGTGGCCGCCGGTGTCACGTTCTAACAAGTGGTTAGGATCACGCCACAACGACGGCAGTACTACGCGACGCCCTGCGCGACGAGCTGACCGTCAACGAAGGCATAGACCGGTTGAGGTCGGAATCCGGCGAAGGCCAGCTCGCGGTGCTTTTCGATCCTGACCTGGTGCTGCTCGTGCTGCCCGACAACGAAGTCCCAGTGCCTTACCAAACCCACCGAGGCGAAGCTGACGGTCTTTACGATCGAGACACCGTCGACCTTGATCGACAGTCCACCCCAGAACCTGTTGAACGAAAACGTCACCTGATGACGTTCGGTCTGGCCTACCTCGAAAGTCATCCGCACGCTGGCAGCGTACGGCCCGTCGACGTGGCGATATCCCAGAAGCGCCGAGCCGACATGAGGCAGCGCCCGAGGGCCGTCGACGTCTCGATTCAGCGACTGGGAAACGCTGTTCCGCAGCCCATCACGCTGACCACCGGACCGTGCGCACCATCGAACTCCTCGCCGAGCTCGGTCGTAAGGCGGACGAGCGCTGCGCGTTCGAACGCGCCGTGACCTCAGGCGTGGGGCGTTGTCTTGCTGTCCAACATCGCGTTCATCGCTTTGAGCGGCAGAGACCAGTCGTAGTGGCGAGACGCCCCGGTGCCGGGAGCCCCGGGTTCCCAGACTCCGGGCCCGTACAAGACGTTGACGCCCACCGACCGGAGGACCTCGAGGCTCTTATCGAAGGCCGGATGAGCTGCTTGTGCGCTGTTCAGCATGGGAGCCGCAACCAGCGGGAGCCCTAGTCCAATGGCCTCGGTGAGCAGGCTCAGAGCCAACGTGTCGGCGATGCCGCTAGCCCATTTGTTGATCGTATTGAACGTCGCCGGGCAGACAATCATCGCTTCAGCCGGCGGCAGCGCGTCCACGTCGCCAGGTTGCTTGTACTCGTGTCGAACCGGGTGTCCGGTCAGCTCTTCGAGCAGTGAGGCATCCAGGTACTTGTATCCCTGAGGAGTCGCGAGGACACATACGACCCAATTCTGGTCTTGCGCCTGGGCAATGAGCTCAGGCAGGCGGCGCGCTTCCGGGGTGCCGCATGCGACCAGGTAGAGAACGCGCTTCTGCTGAGCCACCGCTGACGTCACACCCGTCACGGTACGACGAAGCCGCGGACGCCATGGCGAGGCCCGGGTGGGATGCGAGCTCAGCGGTAGTCTCATTTCATGGACGAGGAGGCGCGGCGGATCGGGCAGCGGGCCCGGCGAATCCGGCGCGCACAGGGTAAGTCGCTAGACGTGATCGCCGGATTGGCGAGCATCTCCGCCCCCTATCTCTCGATGCTCGAGCGGGGGGAGCGCCGGTGGGACAGCCGGACGTTGACCGACAAGATCGCGCACGCGCTCGGCGTGAAGTCCACAGACTTGATCGGTCCGCCTGACGCGGAAGACTCCAAGAGTCGCGACCGCAAGCACGCAGAGCTCAGCCCGCTCTACCGAGCGCTGATCGAGAGCTCGCTGGATCTGCCGGAACGGAAGGGCGGCACTCGCCCGCTGCCGGCCTTGCAGGCACTGACCGCGACGCTCATCAGCGCTTGGCAGGCCCACCAACATCAGCAAGCGATCGACGTTGCGATTCCCCTGCTCAAAGAGACCGCTACGGCAGCGCGGACCGGGACGATGGCGGACCGGACCGAGTTGCTGTGGCTTCATCAGCAGGCCCTGCGGATCACCTCATCGATCATGCGAACCTTCGGCGAGTTGCCACTCGCACTGGTGGCCGCGGAACGGTGTTACCAGGTTGCGCAGCTCAACGGGGACCCGGCGGCACTGGCATACAGCGCGTTTCCGCGGATCCATGCGCTCACGCCGGATGGCTTGTACGGACCGGCTTACGAATTGGGCGACCAGGCGTTGGCGTTGGTGGAGACACCCGCCGATGACCGGACGCTGGCGGTGCGTGGTGCGGTGCTTCTGGCGACGGCATTTGCTGCGGCCCTGGCCGGCCAACCGGCAGACGCATCAGCGTTGCTGTCCGAGGCCGATGAAATCGCCGCTCGAACCGGCGACCTGACCATCGAGTTCGGCGCCTTCGGCCCAACGAACTCCACTGTCCACCGAATGTCGATCGCGGTCGAGTCCGGCGACCATGACGAAACGATCCGGCTCGGTGAGAGGCTCGATCCTCGGCGTATTACCGACGCCAACCGACGCGCCACCTTCCTGGCCGACCTCGGCCGCGCAAAGGCGGCCGTCGGCGCCGAGGACGAAGCCGTTCAGCTCTTCCAACGCTCCGAGCGCGCCTCCGCCCTGGTAATCAGACGGAATCCGTACGTCAAAGATGTCCTGGCCGACATCCTCCACTCTCGTCGGCGGCTCGCGACTGGACCAGCTCTGACCGGACTTGCCGGCCGCCTAGGCATCATCTGACTCTCGCGAATTTCACCAGCTTCACAAGCAGTGAAGTTGTGGTGACAGGCGAGTCCTACGTTCTGCGACATGGCTCGAACCAACTGCAGAACGTCGAGCCGGCAAGCCGCTGATCAACTCGTCGGCGTCTTCGTCGGCTGCGGTCGACCGCCGATCTCCGACTTGGGAGCCGCGACTCAAGGCAGTGCAACGTCATGGGTCCACCCTCCTGGCGGCCTGAAGTCGGACTTTCCCGTCCCATGAAGTGCTGTCGAACGATCTCGCGCATTGCGTCCATTGCCGAGCCCGCACCTTCACATCTCCGGGATGTGCTGCGGCCCGATTCGACCGGGAGTACGTCGCACATGCAATCCGCTGGGGCCTCCCATCAGCCGAGGCATGCAGAGTCCAACCGTTGGGCGAGGGGGCTCGGCGAGGACGTCGGCCGATTCACCGATCCCGTTGCTGCGGATCGACCTATTGGGGTAGCGCAGCCGGATCGAGGCAGCTGGCGTCGCAGTGCGGGCCCGAGGCCGGATCCCACCTTGACGGGGGCGGCTGACTGGCGGCTGGCTGATCACCTGTACCTAGCCGCTCACGACGGTCTTACTGGACAGGCACGACTGGGTGAGCGTGCGACGGGGATGCTACTGGCGGGTGGTTTGCTGGGTGAGTTGCTCCTCGACGGTGTGATCGGCGTGCACTCCGGATGGCTTTCGCGCCGACCACAGCAGCAGCCGCGGGACGCGGTGGCGCACACAATCCAGGCAGAGCTCCTCGCAGACTCGGACGTTCATCTGGTCTCGCAGTGGCTGGAGTTCCTCGGAACCGCTGCACCGACTACGGCTACCAGCCGGGTGGCTGAGCGGCTCATCCGCGACGGGGTGCTGCAGGAGGTGTCCGAGCGCCGGTGGATTTTCAAGACTGAGTCGCGGTTGCAGGCGGTCAGCTCCTCTCGAGCAGCGTGGCCAACCGCTCGCTTGGACGGGATCGCGCTCCGCCGGGCACAGATGACGGTCGCTGACGCCGTACTCACCGGGATGCTGGATGCCGCCGACCTGTTATCGACCGCGATACTCAGCGGGAATTCCCAAGCGGTGGCATATATGCGTTCACGCATCCGGGTCTTACCGCCCGCCGCGGCGGATCTCGTGGCACAGGTGCGCGCAGCCCTCGGCGCTGCCATCCTGACCGGCCGCACCTAGCCGTCCGCGACGGCGAGCGCGCCACTACCAGTAGCGCAAAACCGTACTAGCTCGTTCGGTCGACAGACAGGCGAGAGCCACGACTCACCGCCTCCGCTGCGCGGGCTCGCGGCGGACTACATCCATCAACTTCGACAGGAGTTTTGTTCGTCATGCCTTCTTCAGGTTCCGGCGTCCCAACCGGACGGGTCGCTGCAGCACTAGCCGCCGACCGGCTCGGTGTCTTGGCGATCGTGGCGGTGACATTGGGCGCGGCAGCTCCTCTCACTACGGTCGCGGGGGCTGTCCCTTCAGCCTTCGCGGTCACCGGGTTGGTGCCACTGTCCGCCGCGTTCATCGTCGTCGGCGCAGTCTTGGCGCTCTTCGCCACTGGCTACGTACGTATGGCCCGCTTGATTCGCAACCCCGGTGCGTTCTACGCCTATGTCCGGCACGGTCTGGGCGTCCCGATGGGCCTCGCCACAGCGCTGATCGCAGTACTCGGCTACGGGGCGTTCGTCAGCGCCGCGTTCGGGGGCCTGGGCGCCGCAGCCGAAGGCTTCGTCGCGGCCGAGTGGGGGTCTTCTCCTCCCTGGTGGGCCTGGTCGCTGGCCGGGTGGATCCTGGTCACAGTTCTAGGCGTGCTCAGGGTCGATCTGTCCGGCTGGGTGCTGATGGCTTTGCTGGCCGCGGAGACTGCCGTCGTCCTGTTGTTCCTCGTTGTGAATGTGTCTCATCCCGCCAGCAGCGGCTCTCTGCCGGTGGCGGTGTCCTGGTCTCCGCGAGCACTCCTGGTGGGCGGTGCTGCGGTACTGATGGTGCTCGCGGTCACGGCGTTCACCGGATTCGAAGCTACTGCGGTGTTCACCGAGGAAGCGAGGAATCCGGCCAGCACCGTGCCGCGCGCGACATGGCTGACCCTTGGTCTGATGACCGCCGTCTACGCCCTCTCGGCCTGGGCGATCACGGTTGCAGCCGGTCCGCGCGGCGTTGTGACCTACGCACAGCATCACGCTGGCGATACCGTCTTCGCGCTTGCAGCCCAGGCCGTGCCGTCGATGATCGTCACGGTTGCGCGCGGACTATTCGTCACAAGTGTGTTCGCCGCGCTGCTCTCGTTTCATATGTTCGTCAGCCGATACCTGTTCGCCCTCGGTCGCGAAGGAGTCCTGCCACCGGCTCTGGGCCGAGCCGGACTACGCAGCGGTGTACCGAGGAACGCGTCTCTAACTGTCAGCGCAGTGGGGCTGATCGTGGTCGCAATCTACGCGGTCGGCGGGTGGGACCCGCTTCTCTCCCTCTTCTACTGCGGCGGGGCCCTCGGTGGTTTCGCCGTGCTGCTGCTGATCACCATCACGGCATGCGCCGTGGTCGTATTTCTCGCTCGCCGGCCGGAGATTCGCCCACGGCGGGGTGCCATGATCGCGAGCGCAATCTCTGCGGTGACGCTGGGCGCCGTCGTTGTGCTTGCGGTGTTGCACTTCGACGTATTACTCGGCGTTGCTCCGACTGATCCGCTGCGCTGGGTGCTGCCGGGCGCCTACGGCGTGGTCGCCATGGTCGGCATCGCCTGGGCTGCTTACCTTCGGAAAACTCGGCCGGAGATCTACGCCCAGCTGGGCTTTGGCGTCCACGCCCCGCCACGCAACGTCGCCCGGGTAACCGCTGCCGGCCACCCGCAGAGCGCCTCCGCCCGGGCCTCGGCAGGCGAGGCCCGATGAGCCTGACTACCGACTCCACTCTCATCCGGGGCGCGAGTGCTGCTGAGCACGAGGCGGTTACCGCTGTGATTGTCGATGCGTTTGCCGATCTCGAGGTCTGCCACTGGCTCGTGCCCGATCCCCACGTCCGGTCGGGGCTACTCACCATCTACTTCGGGTCGCTGGTCAGCCACGCCCTGAGCCACGGCACAGTCCAAGTCGTCGATGAGGCGAACGGCGTGCCGGCAGCCTCTGTCTGGGCGGCCAGCTCACCTGGCTGGGGCCGCCTTGGAGAGGTTGCCCACGCTCGGCCGGTCGCCGTCGCTGCCTGGCTGCCGCCAAGCGCTCCGCCGCTGCCCGCTGACCACGCCGAGAACCTCACCGCGTCCGCCTACGGTCGAGGAGGCCGACGGTGGATAGAACGGTTCCTCATGCTGGATGACTGTCTCGCACAGCAGCACGCTGAGGGCAATCACCATCTGATGATCCTGGCCGTTCGGGCCAACCGACGAGGCACAGGACTCGGCTCCGCCCTACTGACCCATCACCACCGCCGCCTCGACGCAGGAGGCGAGTCGGCTGCGCTGGATGCCGCCGCAGAGCGATCCCTGCCTCTCTATCACCGCCATGGATACTCGCTGAGCGGCGATCCGGTGTCCTTGCCTCGCGGCGGACCTCGCACGATGTGGCCGATGCGTCGGCCACCGCAGAGCCCTGTGGCGACTATGGCGCCGACCCTCGCCAAGACGCGCGCCGACAGCAAGCGTGGCCGCCACTCCCCCGCCAGGCGCAACGCCGGATTGAAGCGCGCCGATTGGCCACCCGAGTCGCCCAACGACTACGTCGGTGAGGAGCGAAAGTGACGACGCAAGAGCAGGGCACCCGGAACGGCCAACCGACGAAGTACCAATACGTCATTGAACAGATTCGGTCGCGTCTGACAGCAGGCGAGTGGAACCCAGGCGAGCGACTGCCCAGCGAGACCAACCTGATCGAGGATTTCAAGGTGAGCCGCAACACGGTGCGCCGCGCTTATCAGGAGCTGCAGTTCGCCGGTCTCGTTTCGATCAGACAGGGCGCTGGAGTCTTCGCCTCCCCACCGAGGCAGCCCGGCGAACGGTGCCCGCTCTGCGGACAGCCAGAGCCGACCGGCGGGTCCACGCACCGGGCTTAGACCACCTGCCGCCGGCACCCGGCACCGGCGGCAGGTGCCCTCGTCCCGCCGTCGCTCACCCGGTCTGCGGCGGCGGGACCCTCTACTGGGCAGCATCACTGCGCCCGCCCTCCGTCTGTCCGGGGCGACACCCCAGCCCCGGGCAGGCGACCCGGCACCCGATCGGACTTCCGATCGGCTCCCGGCCCGCTGATTCATCCGCCATGACCGGCCACGAGCCGGCACAGGGAGGCATCATGCGTGTCGCGCTGATCTACCCCGAGGTTCTGGACCTCGCTCGCTTCAAAGAGAAGCGAAAGGAGTTTCCCCCCTTCGGGGTCCTCTACCTCGGCTCGGTCGCCGAACAGGCGGGCCACGACGTCACCATCTTCAAGGTCACCGAGGACAACTGGAGGCTGGATCTAGCCGAGTTCGACGCCGTCGGGTTCAGCATTCCGTCGTCTGCGACCTACGGCATCATCAAGCGCGCCCGTTTCGACAGCGTCCTCGCGGCCGACGCCCTGATCATGGTCGGCGGGGTGCATCCAAACTTCTATCCCGAGCGCACCCTTACCGACCTACAGCCGGACGTGGTGGCATTCGGCGAAGGCGAAGACACCTTCCTCGAGCTTCTCGCTCTGGCGAACTCGCGGCGATTCGACGGGATCGCGGGCGTCTGCTTCCTCGGGAAGGACGGTCCGGTCCGGACGAAGCCCCGGGTGCCGATGCGCGACATCGACGTCCTTCCCCTCCCGGCCCGGCACCTCCTCGACCCAGACGATCTGGTGATGTCCGACCGGCTGTCCAGCACCGACCTTCGAATGGCACACGTCATGTTCAGCCGCGGCTGCCCATTTCCGTGTCGCTTCTGCGCGGCCGCCCAGACCCGCATCCAATACCGCTCGGGCGCGAGCGCCCGTCGCGAGTTGGAATCGATGATCGACGCTTACGCCATCGACGGATTCGCGATCGTCGACGACAACTTCATCGTCAACAAGGGGAAGGTCCGCGACATCTGCACCTCCATCGCCGACCTCGGTCTGCGTTGGTCGGCGCTCTCCCGCGTCGACACCGTCGATCAGGCGTTGCTCGACGACATGGCGGCAGCGGGGTGCATCGAAGTGAAGTTCGGCATGGAGGCCGGCGACGAAGGCCTGCTGCGGGCGATGCGGAAGAACACCACGCAGGCAAAGATCCGCGCCGCCGTGCACATGGCGCGGACATCTGGGATCAAGGTCAAGCTGTTCTTGATCCACGGCTACCCCGGCGAGAACCTGACCACGACCCGCACGACGATGCGGCTGCTCGAGGAGCTAGCGCCCGAGGTAGAGCGGGTGTCGCTCTTCCGGTTCGTGCCACTGCCCGGTACGTATGTCTACGAGAACCCCGCTGAGTTCGGGCTGCGCGGCACCGATCAGGATCCCGACTGGGACGGCGACTGGTCGCGATACCACATCCACCACAACCACCTGCATTGGTGGGGTAGCAACGAAGACTTCGACGAGATGCAGCACGGCTACGACGAGCTCGCAGGGATGGTTGCTCGACTCTGGCCCGAACGGTGGACCGCGTCGGACGCTAGCTCGTCCTAGGCCTCGATAACCTGCTCGAAGATCTCCGACCCGTGAGGACACCTGCGCTCGTGCCTGCAGAAACCGCCGCGCTGACGGTGAACGCTGCTCGCGAGCGCGGGTACCTCGCAGGCCGGCAAGGCCTGCATCCCGCCGCCGCGCCGGCCACGCTGGCCGAGCTCGCGAGCGCGCATGCCGGGCTCCACGCCGCCCGACTGCCCACCCCCTATGTCACGCTGCGCAGCCGTCTTCCGGATTTCGACCCGAAGGAACTCCGCAACGCATTGAGCCCAGGCGGCGGCCTCGTGAAGATCAGGACCGTTCGCCGCACTCTGCACATCTATCCCGTCGCCGAGGCCGCGGCCGCTCACACCGCGACCCTGCGCCTCCGTCTGGCCGCGACCGCAGCGACGGTCCGGCGGCTCGGACGGCAACCGCAGGTGCTCGCCCGGATCGCTCCGGCAGTCCGGGCCGCGCTCGCGGACGGTCCACTCGGACATCGCCAGCTCGAACAGCGCGTCCTCGAGCAGCCACTACCAATCCGTGCCCGCCGCGACCAGCACCTCCAGCTAGCACGGCTGGCGATCAAGTGGCTCTGGGAATCCGGCGAGCTGGCCTACCGCAATACCGCCGACTCGCTGCACCGCGAACGCCGCGAATTCGCCTTGACTTCCCTCGCGCACCCTGACCTCCGGCTCGACGACGTTGATGAGGCCGGCGCCGTGGCGCTGCTACTGCGGCGATACCTCTCCGCGTTCGGGCCTGCCAGCATCGTCGACTTCCGATGGTGGTCCGGACTCACGCAAACCGCCATCACCCGGGCTGTTGAGCTCCTACGACCTGACCTCGTTAACGTCCGCGTCGATGGCATTCCTGACTCGTTGCTGCTGTTGGCAGAGGATGAACGGGGCCTGCGCACCGCCGAGCCGCTGCCGGCCGACCACGTTGCCCTGCTGGCTTACGAAGACCCGGCTCTGAAGGGCTACTTCGGCACCCGCAGCCGCTACGTCGACGACCGATACCGCACCGCCTTGTTCAACACCATCGGCGAAGCCAGAGCGAACATCACCGCCGCCGCCCGATGCGTAGGAGTTTGGCGATTCGATCGCCACTCGCGCACCACCTTCGTCGACACGTTCGCACCACTTCCCCCCGCTCAGCAGCGCGCACTCGTCGAGCAGGTCGACCGAATGACGGAATTTCTTCGTTCCGAACCCAGCTGAACAGCCGCTTCTCGCAACATCAGGCGCATCCTGCCCCCATCGCCACAGCAGGCACCGATAGTCTCCGGCGGTGCCCCACAGAACGATCGTGGACGTCCACGTCCTGCTCGTCCGAGACGGCGAGGTGCTGCTCTCCCAGCGCCGCGGTGGATACGCCGCCGGACAGTGGCATATGCCCTCCGGAAAGCTCGAGCCCGGCGAATCGATCGAGCACGCGGCGATCCGCGAGGCGCGCGAAGAAGTCGGCGTCGACCTCGACCCCGCCGCGCTTCGATGCGTCCACGCCTCGCACGTGCTACCGCCCGGCGAGGATCCTCGGGTGGGGTTCTTCTTCGAAGCGACTGCTTGGACCGGCGAGCCCGCGAACCGGGAGCCGGAGAAATGCTCCGCCATCGGCTGGTTCGATCTGGATCACCTCCCGGACGGCATGGTGCCGTACCCGGCCGCCGGCCTCATGGCCTACCGCGACGGTGTCCCGTTCGCGGTCGACGGATGGAGCGAATCGGACGATCGGCCTGCCGACGCGACCCGCTACAGCGTGCTCACCTGAGCGGAGCCAGCAATCTGAGGGCTGCGATCGATACCAGTACTGGCGCTTTCAGGTCAGTCTCTTAGGCGAGCGCCGCGACGATGATGGCCTCGGCTCGGCCTGCTTCAGCTCCACCTGCCGCTGATCCCATCGCTCAATCCACGCTGCGTTCCGCTCACGGACTACTGGCCACACGTCAGCCATCGGCAAGGAACGACCCGCGAGCCCTTCGTGCTCCTCGAGGAAAACGGCGTCGTCGGCGAGCACCCAGCAGGGACCGACATGGGTCGTTAGGCGCACGATCATCGGCAGCGCGTCGTCGAAGCTCGCGGCCAGGTACTCAGCGCCGCCGAATTCGAGATAGACCTCGCTGACCAGCACGGTGCCGTCGGCGGCGACGAGGACCTCGTAGTTCGACTGGTGGTCCCGCGCAACCGGCGACGCGAGCTGGCCCAGGTTGTCTTGGACGTCCCAGTACATTTCGGTGTCCGCGTAGTCGAGCGGCGGAAAGAACTCGGCGGAGTACACGCGGTCAGGGATGTGCACAGGTTCGCCCCGGCCGCTGCGCCAGGTCGAGCCCGGAACCTTGAGGTTCACGATCAGGCCACCGAACTCGCGTAGGACGTCGCGGGCCGCGTCGACCAGTTCCCAATGGATGGGCTCATCGCCACCGAGACAGATCTCCTCGACCTCCAGGCGACGCAGATAAGCGTCGTAGGCGTCCAGCACCTCATCGGGGAGACGCCGACCCGGGAACCAGCCAGCACCTAGCAACGCCTCGGCGGTGAACGGGTCCCAGCGTTGAACGGCAGCATCGCGGTGGGCTACTGGGATGCCTCGTGCGATCACAGCAGGGTTGGGTATCAGCGTATTGGGGCCACGGGGCGCGCAGCCAAGTCCGGCCTCGCTAGCCTGCGAAATCACGTTCTCTTCGTCATCTGCTATGCAGCAAGTCTCCCTCGGCCAGCGTCCTCACACACCCGAATTTCTAGCACCGCCGGCTAGCGGATGCGGATCAGTCGTCGAACAGGCTAGGAGGTTCCGGGTGGGCACTGTCCCGTTCGGGGTCCTCGGGCGGTCGCCTCGAAGCAGCCGCAGTATGCGTGTCTTGTGTGGGCAGGAGGAGTGTGTCGTCGGCGAGTGATGCAAGGAACGCCATGGCGGCCAGCAGCCCTAGGTGTCTGCCTCAGCAGAGCGCGCTCGGAGGCGGCGGGGGGTGGTGGCACCCTGGTCGTCGGCCATGCCGGCATCATCCCGCGGCAGCTGCTCCGCTGTCGTCGACGAGCTGGAGGTCAGCCCACGGGAGTCCGGCCAGCTCAGCCAGCCGTTGAGCCTTCACCAAATCATCGCCGCGGTACACGACGAAGCCGCGGTCCTTGACTTGCACCATCTGCCGGCGTTGGGAAGAGGAGGTGTCCTGCTGGAAGAACACCTCGACCGTCCAACCGCCCGTACGCATCGTCACCATGCTGGCTCCCGGAAACTCAGTGCCCCAGAGTTGCTCACGGCGACGGCAGGTACGCGGAACTGCAGCACTGTAATTCGGCGACGCCTATCACTGTCGGAGCCCGGCTAGGGCGTCAAGATCGGCTTGGCCAGCCGCTGCAGGACGGCAAGATCTCGGTCTCAGCCGCCCGCCGGATTGAGGACTCCATGCCAGCGACAGCCGCTGGGTCTAGACCCACGACTGCGCCGCGTTGCGCCGTTCGTACACCCCCTCCGTCGGTCGCCGTCACCAGCGACCGCCGAGGGGGCGCCCGAAACGCCATGATCTTGTGCCCGGCGGACCAGACGCATCGCCTCATGCATAACGGGGCACATAATTGACACTCGGCACCAATAAGAAATTAAAGAAGTCGGAGAACTTTCCCAAACGACACGAGCCAATCCTTCAGATACCGCCCGGCGCGAATTTCATTCGCCGTCATTAGAACCATTTCTGTTCCGGGTGCGTGTACCTCACGCCGACGTCGTCACGCGACGTGCAACGGCGACAGCGGAATGTCGATCTCCCGCCGCATCGACTTGCCCGCTGTGATGGAGCGGCTGCGCCGGGCACCGCTCTCGGTCACTGAGGGGCGAGGAAGTGCGCAATCACAGCGATCCACCTGGCAGGCGGCCACACGCGAAAGAACCAGTCCAAGGGCGCCGACGACGGTCGGCTGCGCTGCTCGGTGCAATAGCGCTGATCAGCGCTGGAGGATGCACGACAGCTCACGGTCCGAAGCCCCAAGAATCGGCTACGCCGAGCGCTTCTGCGGACCCCGCTCCGGCCGCGCGCACCGCTGCGTTGCTCGCCTACGCAGGTATGTGGGACGCGTGGGCGCAAGCCGGCGAGACGTCCAACTACCAGTCGCCCGCCCTCGCGCGGTATGCGACCGGCTCGGCACTGACGACACTCGTCGACGCGCTGAAGACCAACAGTCAGAAGCAGCGCTACTTCCGAGGCCGCCCCACGCTGCACGCCGCGGTGACCGAACTGAGCTTGCAGTCCGATCCGGCAACTGCGTCGATCCGCGACTGTGCCGAGAGCGGAAACTGGCGAACCGTCGACGCCAACGGCAGGACCGTCAGTGAGAACGCGGGACGCCGCAAGATCCTCGCGACGGTCGCCGTAACCGCCGGTGTCTGGAAGGTCTCGACGTTCAACGTGCAGCCCGGTGGCTCATGCTGACACCTCGATACCTCGCGGCCGGCACGATTCTGACCTCGATCTGCGTCGTGCAATGGCTCAGCGCCACACCGGCGCGCGCCGACGACCCCGATCCGTTCGGCACCGTCGGCTGTCAAACGCCGAGCAATACCGCCGAGTGCGAAGTCAGGGCACGAGATCCCGGCTCGAGCGAAGGCAGCGCGCCGCCGATCCGGCGCACCGAGCGTCCGCCGCCCGATGCCGGCGCACGAGGAGAAGCCGACGGCGCACCGCAGCCGGCGACGCCCGAGCAAGCCGGCGCGTTGGCGGTGTCGAGGCTGAGCCTTCCGGCCCCGCCGGTGGCGTCGAACCCCTCGCCGCAAGCGACACAGCTGGTCGGAGTGCCCACGTGGCTGTGGGTTCCCGCCGGCTGGTGGATTCCGCGCTCGGCCACCGCCGCAGTCCCCGGCTTGACCGTCACCGCGACCGCCGTCCCCGAACGGATCGTGTGGGATCCCGGCGACGGCGGCCGGGTGGTGTGCCGGGGCCCGGGCACACCGTGGCGACCCGGCACCGATCCCTCGAAGCCTTCGCCGGACTGCGGCTACACCTTCGCCTCGCCGTCGACCGCCGAGCCGGACGGCGTCTTCCGCCTGGTCGCCTCAGTGCAGTGGCGGGTCACCTGGGCCGGCGGTGGCCAGTCCGGCGTCGTACCGGCCCTCGGGACGTCGACCACCACGACGCTGCGGGTCGGGGAATCGCAAGCCCTCGTCACCCCGACGCGCTGAACAGCAACTACCAGCAGCAAGGCGAAGTAGAGAGTGGAGCTCTCCATGGGAACGACAGCGCTGGGGCATCCGGAGCCGCGCGCTACTCAGCGACCACAAATAGGCGCCGGCCGGGCCGCACGGCGACGACCGACGTGGGTGATCGGCGGCGCGATCCTCGTGCTCGTGTCGGCGCTCGGATCCGCGTTCTGGTGGTCTCAGACATCCGACCGGGTGGCCGCGCTGGCCATCGCGACCGACGTCCCTCTTGGCCAGATCGTCACCGTCAGAGACCTGCAGACAGTTCAAATCGCCGCCGATTCGAGCGTTCGCTACGTCCCCGCGAGCGAGAGAGACACGGTTGTCGGGCAGACCGCGGCGGTGCCGCTCACCGCAGGATCACTGCTGAGCCCCTCGATGCTGGGGTCGCCGGAGACGCCGAACGCGGGCCAGGCAGTGGTGGCGGTGTCGGTCGACGCCGGGCACTACCCGCCGTCGTTGACACCTGGGACGACGGTGACCGCGGTGGCGATCACGAGCAGCTCACCGTCGGCGCCTACAGCGGGCCCCGCGAGTTCAGGTCCGCGCTGGCCCGGCCTCGTAGTGGCAGTTGCTCCGTCCGCGGACGGACGCGGCGGAGCCGTCGTGACGCTCCGGATGGCCGCCGTCGATGCGACCGATGTGGCCGCTGCCGGGCCTATTGCGCTGGTCGAACGTCACCCGGGAGAAAGCTGATGCCGTTGATCGTCTGGGCGTCAGCGAAGGGTTCGCCCGGCGTCACGACGGCGGTCGTCGCGGTCGCCGATGCGTGGCCCAGTCCGGATCGGCTGCAGCCGGGCGACAGTACGCCGCTGGTGGTTGAGGCCGACCCGCACGGCGGAGACCTCGCCGCCCGCTATCGCCTGCCCGAAGAGCCAGGCCTGGCGGGGCTCGCGGCCGCCGTGCGCTCGCCGCGGGACCCTGACCAGACGGTGTCCGTGGCTCGGTCATTTGCCCGCGCGCTGGGCTGTGCCCAAGCGGTCACTGCTCCAGCAGGGGCAGGTCAGACGCGCGCCGCGTTGAGCATCCTCGCGGCCGCCGGTGGGCCACTGGCGGTAGCGGGTCTGTCCGCAGTGCCACTGCTCGTGGACGTGGGGCGGCTGTCCCGTCCCACGCCGGTCGCTCCGCTGTTGGTCGCCGCGGACCTCATCGTCCTCGTGAGCAGGACCGGCCTGGCCGATCTCGCCCACGCCCAGGAGCTGGCGGGTGGTCTGGCCGGGCTCAATCCGCACCGGCAGATCGTGCTCCGGGGGGCGAGTTCCTACTCATCGCTCGAGATCTCCGCGCAGCTCGACGTCCCTGTTCTTGGTCGTCTTCCCGATGATCGGCGGGTAGCCGCCTCTATTCGGCCGCGGGCGGGCAGTCGATGGGCACGGGCGATCGCGACCGTCGCCCGACAGCTGGCGGAGCACGTAGATGATGCGCAGTCCACGGCCACGCCGACCCGGTCCGTCCGGCCGGCTCCGGTCGAACCTCGTTGGCCAACTCATGAGCACCACCGGCGAGGAGCGCAGCCTCACCTCGGCGTCGTCGGCCAGCCTTCGCCGTCCGACGAGGTAGAGGAAGCGACGCGGGGCGCAGCGTCTGAGGGGTCGTCATGAACGCGAGCCAGCCGACCAACCCTCGGCGTTCGACGTGGGTGCAGGGTAAGACCACTCCGACCACGGCCAAACTTCCGCCCGCACTGCCTTCGGACGAGATCAACGCTCTCCGGGAGCGGGTCGCCGAACAGCTGACCCGGCGGGCACGCGCATCCGAAGCCGCCGGAGAGCCGCCGTGGACGCCGGAGCGGCGGCGGCAGGAAGCGCAATCGCTTCTCGCCGGGGTGCTCCAAGACGAGGCCACTGCCGCGATCACCGCCGGTCGCGCGCCGAGGGACCCGCATGCTGATCGGACCCTGACCGCCCGCGTGCTGGACGCGCTGTTCGGGATGGGCGGCCTACAGCCGCTGCTAGACGATCCGACGATCGAAAACATCAACGTCAACGGCTGCGACGTCGTCCACGTGCGCTACGCCGATGGCCGCCGTGCCCGCGTCGCGCCGGTCGCAGCCAGCGACGGGGAGTTGGTCGAGATGGTCCGGGCGGTCGCGGCCCGGGCCGGCGTCGAGGAACGTCGCTTCGACCGCGGGGCGCCCCAGCTGTCGGTGCAGCTGCCGGACGGATCCCGGCTCTTCGCGATCATGGCAGTCACCGCCCGCCCGTCCGTATCGATCCGCCGCCACCGGCATCCCACCGCGACGCTGCGAGACCTGCTCCGGCTGGGCACGATCGATCCCGGCTTGGAAGCGTTCCTGACCGCGGCAGTGAGGGCCCGACGCAACATCGTCGTCTCCGGTGGCATGGCCGCCGGCAAGACCACCGTGCTGCGGGCGTTGGCGAGCGCCATCGCCCCGTCCGAGCGGCTAGTAACAGTCGAGGACGCCATCGAACTCGGCTTGGACGCAGACCCCCGCGCCCATCCGGACGTCGTGGCTCTACAGGCTCGCGAGGCCAACATCGAGGGCGAAGGCCAGATCACCACCGCCGACCTGGTGCGATCCGCGCTGCGGATGTCCGCTGACCGAGTCATCGTCGGCGAGGTCCGCGGCTCGGAAGTGATTTCGATGTGCCTGGCGATGTCGCAGGGCAACGACGGGTCGATGGCCACCGTCCACGCATCCTCGAGCGCGCAGGTCTTCCTCAAACTCGCCGCGTACGCGGTGCAAGCGGCCGAGCGGCTGCCGTTGGACGCGACCGGTCTGCTCGTCGCCTCCGCGGTACACCTCGTCGTGCACCTAGAGAGCACGCCGGACGGACGCCGGGTCGTCGCCAGTATTCGGGAGGTCGTCGGCGCCGACGGCGCTCAAGTGATTTCCAACGAGCTGTTCCGGCCGGGAGGCGACAAGCGCGGGCGGCCGCACGTGCCGCCGAGCGAAGACCTGCTGACCGCGTTGACCGCCGCGGGCTTCGACCCGCAGTGGCTGCACAGCCCGGAGCGGTGGTGGCCACGATGAGCTCGTCGCCCGCGCTGGCCGGGCTTCTCGGCGCCGTTGCCGGTCTCGGGTTGGTGCTCATCGCCGTGGGCCTGACGCCCACGGCCCCGCCAGAACGCCCGATCCGTTTCCCAAGGTGGCGACGGGGATCGGACTTCGCCCGGCGCATTGCTCTGGTCCTCACCGCATCGCTGCTCGCGGTTCTGCTCACGCGCTGGCCGATCGCCGGCCTGTTGGTGGGTGCTGCGGTCTGGTTCACCCCGGCTGTTCTCGGGCCAGATCGGGCCACCGCGGCCGCCGTTGCCCGAGCGGAGGCGATAGCGACCTGGGCCGAGATGCTTCGGGACACACTGCACGCCGCGGCCGGGCTGGAACAGGCGTTGCTGGCCACCGCGCCCGCGGTCCCGCTGCCTATCCGCCCACCGGTGCAGGCGCTGGCCGCGCGGATCCGTAATGGGCAGCGGCTGCCCGAGGCACTCCGCGCGGCCGCCGACGACATGAATGATTCGGCCGCCGACCTCGTCCTCGCCGCGCTTTTGCTCGCGGCCGAGCACCAGGCTCGGCAGCTCGGCCCGCTGCTCTCCGATCTGGCCGACGCCGCCCGGCAACAGGCGACCGTCGGGCTGCGGCAAGCGGCGGAGCGCGCGCGCACGCGGACGTCCGTGCGAGTCATCACCGCGACCACTCTGGCCATGGCCGTTGGGCTGGTCGTCCTCAACCGCGAATACCTGCAGCCCTACGACACCGTCCTCGGGCAGGTCATTCTCGCCGCGGTCGGCTCCCTGTTCGCCGCCGGGTTCTGGTGGCTCACCCGGCTCGCGCGCCCGCAGAATCCCACCCGGCACCTCGGCTTCCGCCAGACGGCAGGTGAGTCCGGGTGATCGTGGCACTGCTACTCGGCGGCAGTATGGCCGCCGGCCTGCTGCTGATCGCAGCCGGCCTCCGGCCGCCGAGGCCGTCGCTCGCCGAGGAACTCGCCGCGTTGCACTCTCCCGCATCGCCGGAGTTCGACAATCCGACGAGCGGTGGCTGGGCGGCGCGGCTGGGTGCTCCGGTCACGCCGCTCCTAGCCGCGCTCGGCCTACCGCGCCGTTCCGTCCGGGCGGACCTCGCTGTCCTAGGACGCCCGCGCCAGCTGCATCTGGCCGAGCAGGCCGTCACCGCGCTGGCCGGTTTGTTCCTCCCTCCGCTGGTCACCGGACTGTTTGCTGTGGCGGGCCTGGGCTGGAACTGGATGCTTCCGCTCTGGACCGCTCTCGCCCTATCGATCGGGGGTTTCCTTCTTCCGGACCTGGCGATCCACGCCGAAGCCGACCGCCGCCGAGCGGAGTTCCGGCACGCGCTCTCGTCCTACCTGGACCTGGTCGTCATCTCGCTGGCCGGCGGCGCCGGTGTCCAAGCCGCTCTGCACACCAGCGCGCAGATCGGCACCGGCTGGGCAGCCGGTCGGATCCGCGACGCGCTGCAGGAAGCGGCCCTCACCCCGCAGCTCACTCCCTGGCAATCCCTCGGCCGGCTCGGCGCCGAACTCGGTATCTCCGACCTGACCGAACTGGCCGCCACTGTCTCCCTCGCCGGCACCGAAGGCGCCAAGATCCGCACCTCGCTGCGCGCTCGCGCGACCGCGCTCCGCGGGCATCTGCTCGCCGACCTGGATGCCGCCGGAGCGTCAGCGACCGAACGCATGAGCATCGGCGTCGTCGCACTATTCGCCGCGTTCCTGCTCTTCCTCGCCTACCCCGCCGTCAGTCACGTCCTCACCGGTCTCTGATCCCCCGAAGGAATGATCGATCGTGCTACAGCTGTCGGCCGCATGGCTGTCTGAACGTATGCGGCAACGCCTTCCCCGCGGCGACGCCGGGTACAGCACCGAGGTGGTGCTGGTCACCGCTCTGCTGGTGGCGCTCGTGATCGTGGTGGTGGGCATCATCGCCGCCAAGGTGCTGGCCAAGGCCAACTCCATCGACCTCGGGTAGACGCGCATGTCCACCCCCTGGCTGAGCACGGTGCGGCGCTGCCGGTCGGACCGCGGCGCAGTGTCGGCCGAGCTGGCGCTCGCGACGCCGCTCCTGCTCCTGCTGCTGATGCTCGTCGTCCAAGCCGCTCTGGGCTGGCACGCTGTCCACGTCGCGGACGCGACCGTCACCCGCGCCGCCGACGCTGCCCGTC
This sequence comes from Cryptosporangium phraense, assembly GCF_006912135.1. Taxonomy (NCBI): domain Bacteria; kingdom Bacillati; phylum Actinomycetota; class Actinomycetes; order Cryptosporangiales; family Cryptosporangiaceae; genus Cryptosporangium; species Cryptosporangium phraense. The sequence continues at coordinate 29,903 of NZ_VIRS01000016.1, forward strand.
TGGCCGGCGCCACCGACGCTGACGGCCAGGCGGCTGCCGAGGAGGTCCTCCGGCAACTCGGCCCCGGGCTACTGACCGACGCCACGGTGAGCGTCACCCACACCGGCGGAGAGGTCACCGTCAAACTGACCGCCCACTCCCCCACCGTCGTGCCTGGCTTGACCTGGACCGTCCGCCGGCACGCGACCGCACCGATCGAACGCCCGACCGTCGCGAGCCCGTCATGAGGCGCCGACTACGGTCCGAAGACTCGGATGCCGGCTCGATCAGCGTCGAGCTCACCCTCTTAACGCCGTTACTCGTTCTCCTGGTGTTGTTCGTCGTCGCCGCCGGCCGTCTGGCCGATGCCCAAGCCCGCGTCGATCAAGCCACCTACAGCGCCGCCCGCGCCGCCTCGCTGAGTCGCGACCCGGCGATCGCGGCCCGCGCCGCCCGGTCCACGGCGACCGGCGCCCTCGACCGGCCGGCCGCGTGCGCCTCTCTCAACGTCGATGTCGACGCCACCGCCTTCGTTCCGGGCGGGACCGTCACTGTGCAGGTCACCTGTGTGGTGAGCCTGGCTGACCTCACCGGTCTCGGACTCCCTGGCAACCGGACGCTGTCCAGCACGTCGACCTCGCCTCTCGACCGCTTCCGCGCGGTGACCCGATGAACCGCCGCCGCGTCCCTCGACCCCTCGACGGCGATGCCGGGCAGGCCACCGCTTTCGTCGTCGTTCTGCTCACCGGCTTACTGCTTCTCGCCGGGCTCGTGCTCGACGGTGGCAACGCCCTCTCCGCCCGCACCCGCGCTCTCGACGTTGCGCAGTCCGCTGCTCGCGCCGGGGCCCAACAGCTCGACCTATCGCTCTACCGCACCACCAGCCAGGTCCGCATCGACCCCGAGCAGGCGATCCGCGCCGCGCAGGCCTTCCTCGCCGCAGCCCGCGTCTCCGGCGAGGTCACCGCCACCACCGTCTCCGTCACGGTCATCACCCACACGGCCACCCGGACGCAACTGCTCCAGCTCGTCGGCGTCCGGACCCTGCACGCATCGGCCACTGCCACGGCCGCACCCACCCCCGGGAGTCAGCCATGACCATCCTGACCTCACCACTGCAGCGGACGGCAACTCGATGCGTGCCGTAGGCGGAAACCTGGTCCGGGCTGTGGGCGCCCTGCTGACGCTGATCGGCTCGGTCGTCGCAGTGCCCTGGTTTCTAATCGCCGCCATCGGGTGGCCACTTCCTCGCCAGATTCCCTCGCCGGGCGACATCAGCGACTGGCTGACCTCGCCCATGGACGACCAGGCGATCTTCCGCATCATCGCCTGCGTCATCTGGGCCCTCTGGCTCATCTGGGTCAGCTCGCTCATCGTCGCCGGCTACGACCTCGCCCGGAACGCCGGATCGGCCCGGCCCGCTCCGACTGGCATCCAGGCACTCGCCGCGGCACTGCTGACCGCCGTTACTCTGAACGTCCTGGGGGCAGCCTCCTACGCCCAGCCGCCACCGACGCCTCAGGTCGTGGCCACCACGATGCAGCTACCAGGCCTGGCTGAGCCCGTGGCCCATACCGAACAGCCCTTATCGAGTGAACGGTCCCTCGACGAGCCGGAAGCCTTGGCCGTCCTCCTCGAACGCGACGTCGACCCCTCCGCCGGCCGTCGCGGGGAAGGCACGTCGATCCGGCGTCTGACCGTCCAGAAGTACGACAACCTTTGGGACCTCGCCGACACCTACCTCGGATCCGGGGACCGGTGGAAGGAGATCTACGTCGCCAACCATGGCCTCGTCCAGGCTGATGGACAGGCACTTACCGACCCACGCATCCTGCAGCCCGGCTGGGTCCTCATCCTCCCTGCCGAGCCCCCGACCAGCGAGGCGCCACCTCCCTCCGCGAATCCGCCGGCCTCACCAGCACCGGATCACGAATCGCCCAGGCCCGAGCCGTCGGCATCGTCGCCGGCGAGCCGTCGCCCGACGCTTCCACCTCCGGCCGCGGGACACGCCCCCACCAGGCCCGTGCCGGCCGAATCGACGGTGTCGCCCTCCGCTCAGGCAGGCTCCGGATCGCCCACCCACCGGCCCACGGCCGCGCCGGCCCACTCGGCCGGCGTTGAGCTCCCCGGTGGGTGGGTCACCGCAGCACTCGCAGCCGCGCTCACGCTGATCGGCGGACTGGTCTGGCGCCAACGACGACGGCGCTACCGCGTCGAACCACTCCCCGGCCCCGACCCCGCCGCCTCCGACCTGCGCCCCCTGCCTGCACAGATCGGCATCCTGCGTGCCGGCGTCCAGGCCATCGATGGAGAGCTGCTGCAGCCCCGCGATCCAGGTCCCACCGTTACCGAAGCCGCCCGAACCGTCGACGTGACACTACCGCCGCCTGGTCCGGACGGCGCGGGGCTGGCTGGCCTGCCCGAGCCCATCACCCCCAGCGGGCTCGGCCTCACCGGCGACGGCGCATCCGCCGCTATCCGCGCGCTCCTCGTCGCCACCCTCACCGCTGGCGGTCCCGACGACCCCGACGCGGCCGGCACCGTGCTCATCGCGGCCGGGACACTCGCAGAACTCCTCGGCGCCGCTGCCGTCGATCTGCCTAACCAGCCGCGGCTCCAGATCACTACCGACCTCCCCGCCGCGCTCACCGCCCTGGAGGATCTACTGATCGCACGGCGCCGGGAACTCGACGAACAGGGCATGGACGACCTCGGCGGCCCCGATGCCATCGACCCCTACCGGCCGCCGATGCCCCTCGTGCTCCTCATCGCCGAAGCACCAGCTCCCGCCCAGCACGCACGCGTCAGCGCCGCGCTCCAACTCGGTGCTCCCCTTCGCTTCGCCGGCGTGTTCCTCGGAGATTGGCCATCCGGCGACACTCTGGAGGTCTACGCAGACGGCGCCACCGGTCAAGGCCCAGCCGACCCGGACAACATTCAACGAGACCGGCTATCGGTCCTCGACGTCGCGACCACACTGACGTTCTTGGACGTCGTCCGAGAAGCACACACCGGCGCGGCAGCGTCCGCGTCCGCGTCCGAAACCGTGATCCCCGCAGCTGCCCTGATACCGGCATCGGAGGACCTACCGCCGGCGGAACCCGACGAAGGCGTTCGTACGCCATCCACGCCGACTCGGCCCTTCATTCGCACACTTGGCGGACGACCCGCCATCTTGGGAGCCGACCGCGAACCCGTTATAGGCGTTCGCGCCGCGTCCCTCGAGCTGCTGGGCCTCCTGGTCGCCCACCGCAAGGGACTCGATTTGCCCGACATCATGGAGATCTTCTATCCCGACGCCACCGTGCGCCGAGCCTCCGAACGGCTCTCCACCAACGTCTCCCAACTGCGCCAACGCATTCGCACCGCGGCCGGACAACCCGACAACCGCAAACTCAACCCCGTTCTCAACACCGGTAGCCACTACCAACTCGACCCCGCCATCGTGAGCGTCGACTGGTGGGACATGCAGGACGCCATGGCCGAAGCCCGAGCCGCCGAAGGACCCGCGCGGCAGGAGGCCCTCGAACGGGCAATCGCCACCTGGACCGGCCCCCTCCTCGACGGCTGCGATTACCACTGGGCCGAAACTCACCGGGAGTACTCCCGGCGCCAGGCCATCACCGCCCACACCGAACTCGCCGCGCTGCCCGCCGCAGCCGACCCGGACCGCGCTGCCGCCCTGCTCGAGGCGGCCGGCAACATCGACCCGCTCAACGAGGAAGTCGCTCGCCTCGCCATCAGCGCCCACGCACAACGAGGCAACCTCAAAGCCGCTCGCGAGCGCTTTCGGCAACTGAGCGCTGCGCTCCAAGACATCGACGCAGAACCGGACGCGGCGACCATCGGCCTGATTGATGAGTTCGATCACCTCCCCTGAGATGCCGGGACTTTGCCGCCGGCAGCCGTCGCCTCGCGACCGTCGGCCAGCAGGCGACGGGCATTGAACCATCCCCCTCGTGAGAAACCATGGATGACACAAACCCGCAGACGGATGACCATCGCTCCGATGGACTTCGGGCACACCTGGCGGCACTCAGCAACGACGATCTCGCCGACCTCGTCCGAACGAGGAGCGCCGAACGGTATGCGGCTGTGTTCGAGCTTGGCAACCGCGCCAAGACCGATCGCCAAGCAATCGACCTACTCGCGGGCCTCTTCGACGTACCGGCCGTTCAAGAAGACCAGATCCTCCACCGCGGTGTGCCACGCAGAGAGTCGCTCCGCTGGTTCGTCATCCTCGAACTCCTCAACACTGACCAGCCTGACGCTAGCCAACTCGGCTGCGCGGCTTTCGGCCGCCTCACCTCGAAGGAACAGGCCGAACTCTTGGATCGCCTCGGCGTGCACCGAATCGAGGACTACGAGTGAGCAGAAGGTCGTCATCATCCCGGCGCCTCCCAGGGCATCGGACCTGGCCTCGTCGACGCGTACCGCAAGATCGGATACGCCGTCGTGGCCAACTCGCGCTCCATCAAGCCGAGCATGACGAGAGCGTCGTGACCGTGGCCGGTGACATTGCCGACCCGGCAACCGCCGAGAACCTCGTCGCCACCGCGCTGCAGCGGTTGGGCGCATCGATGCACCGCCACCGCGCCGACATGGCACCCTCCACCCTCACCGCCGGATTCGTGCTGGCCACAGCGAGTGGCGTCATCCTCGACCTGGACGGCGACCAGCCCGACGAACCCTGGACCGAACTCACCGACCTCGTCCGGACAGCGTTCGCCGAGGGACTCGGCGCCGACGCACTGAGCAGCGCACCGTCGCCACCCCACCTGACCCTCGGCTACGCCACCGGCACCGACGACTCCGGCATCATGCAACCCCGCCTCCGACGCCAGGTCCGCCCCAGCCACGCCCCGCTCACCATCCACGCCGTCGACCTCGTCGACGTCACGCAGGACGACAAGAACAGCGAATACCGATGGGGGACTATCTGCCGCGTGTTCCTCGGCTCTGATGAATCCCGAGCTCGGCGGCCAGACTAGGCCCGTCAGCGAGCTGCCGACGGGTCGCTCTAAGGCCCAAGCGACCTACGAGTCGCCTCGCTGCCACGGTTGTCGTCTTCTGGTCACCAGGCAGACGAGTGCGCGAGGCCCGGTTGTCCATGCTGCCGTTCCTACGTTGTCAACGACGGCACCGACAATTTCAGTCTTACCGACGTGCGCGTCGGTGAGCGTACCAGCAGTTGGGCCAGGAGACCTATGTGCCGTCGAGCAGGGGAATCCTCAAGGCGAAGCATGTGGCCCGACCGACAGGGCCGTACGTGTCCGTACGTTAATCGCACTCATGAAGGCGGTTGATCATGTACGTCCTGCTCGGCCGAACGGCCTGGTGAATCCTCTTGCGGCTGGGCCGGATCGCGGTCGTGACCATATGTCAGGACTCTGATGTCACGCCAGATGTGCTGATAGGACTGGTTAGTTCGCGGACGCCAGCGGGCAGGGAGTTCCAGTCGAAGGAGACCTGGCGTTCTCCCCAGGCCACCTGCACAACTCAGCGGGTTCCGGTGAACTCCATGACAAGGTCACGGCGGATGTAGAGCAGGTGGCCACGCCAGGGTTCGTCGACGCGAAATGCCGCCGACGCACGGACGCCGTCGAGTCCGACGAGGTCAAGGGTTCCCGGTAGCTGGCGAAGCCCGAAGTGAGCGGCGAATTCGTACGAGGGTACGTCGTAGCTCCCCTTTAGCCCTGCGGGTGAGTCGCTGTGGTCGGCCCCGAACGAGACGGCGACCTGGCCGATCTTGACTCCTTCTTCTCGCCAGTCACCGCGTAGTGCACGAGGGGGATATTCGTCGTACTCGTTCGATTGAGTGTCGCTGCCGTAGCGCACCTCGAAGTTTGGGCTCCACGGCGCTTCGCCGGCGAACGCACCCCACACCTCGGGAAGGCCAGGGAGGAAGTCGTTGCCGGGATACTCAACGCCCTTGATGGTGCCGACCGCACTGTCGAGCTCATCCGGTTCGAACAGAAGTGTGCGGAAGAACCCAAAGACCGTCCGGCCGCGCGACTTATGCGCCAAGTAGCCTTCGACGAGGAGCCACTGATCTGTGCTGCCATAGAGTTCGCCGGGCTCCCACAGGGCTACGGGTATGTTCACCGTTCCGTCGCGGAGCCATGATTCTTCGTCGCTTGTCGTACTGGTAGGTATCCAACCTGGCAACTGGACGGGTGCTGCTGGCGGTTCGATGGGAAAGGTAGGGTCGATATCAGCGGCGACGTTGCGTCCGGCAGCGATCCACCGATCACGGATAAGGCCGTCGTCAGCCTGCCGGCCGATCCACTCGTAGTAGGCGATCCATCCGTACTTCTTGCCGTAACGCTCGACGGGCGCGCGAGTCGCGCTGTGCCTGCGATCGGATCGAGCGATGGCCTCATCCACAGTACCGAACAACGCTGCGCGCCACCCCAGTGCCCACACCCGGCCCATCACCTCGCTGCGGGCACGTTGGAAATCTGGATGGTCGAAATCGTAGTTTTCCCTGCCCTCGATCACCGAGCCGATCGTGTAATTCTCGAAGTCCATGCCGATCGTGCGGCCGCATTCTGCGGCGTTCGGATCGGTCGCCGTCATCGACGGAGGCCGCGGCACGGCCGCGAAGGTCACGGCAGCAGGATTCACCCCGTCGGGAACGCAACTCGGATGAAGTTTTCCGGCTAGCTGATAGGTGACCCGGATGTAACTGCGCAGCAGCTCATGAGAGGTAGGCGTAGTCCCGCCGTCCAGGAAGCGGTCACGAAGTTCGGTCAGCCACCGACCGAACGCCTCTTCGAACTGCCCGCCAGGGTCAGGCAACTGACGTGCGGTGGACGCGCCGCAGGCGGCGCCGACGACCCGCTCGACGACATAGGGATCGTCGACGTCGAGCATCTTCGTCGCGAGTTCGAAGAGGCGTTCCGGTTCCGGGCGGCCGTAACGCTGCAGCGCTTTAGTCGCGAAGTCCCGCACCCGCCGGTTCGTGGACGTCAGAAGCCACGCCGTGGCGAGCGCATCCAAGTCGTCGCTGTCGCTGCGTTCAACGGTCGCAGTCCACTGCTCGATTGCTCGTCCGAGGTCCTTCAGGATCAGGTCGCTCGCGTTGCGACGAACCCACTCGGTCCATTTGCGATCCCTGTCGGGAAGCCGCAAGAGCCTCAGAGCCCGGTCGAGGAAGGCGGCGTTCAACCGGTGCGTGGGTGATCGACGGAGTTCCCAGAGCCGATCGAATGGGTGGGCGCCGGCCCGTTGACGCGGCTCGGCATCGCCCGGGATCGGGGTGGCCAGCAGCAGAGCGAGCTCATTTACGGTGTCGTCGTCGAGATACTGCGACTCGGTGGTGAGTTCTTGACTCAGCACCCAGGATTGATGCTGCGCGGGGGCATGCGGCCACACGTGCCGATTGGTGAACCGGCGGGGGACGAGCCCAACGAGGCTGAACGCGACGTCCTCGCCCAACGGATGAGCCTCGCTCCCGAGAAGCGTCTCCCACAGGGGTGTCTCCGCGAGTCGCTCTCCCACCTCAGCGGGGGACATCTGTGCCAGGAGCGCGTCGGCGATTAGGTAGCCGGCGAAGCGATCGAAGAGGAACTCGGTTTGAGTGTTGGTGCTACCGGGAGTTTCTTCGCGGAAGATGATTCCCTCATCTTCCAGACGCCGATAGAGACTTTCCTCCCAGTTCGTCTCACCGGCGTCGATGATCCGCCGCGCGTCATCGAATGGAAGCCCTCTGACGCCGCGTTTCCACATCTCGTGGGCGACCTCGGCCAAGCGCCGGCGGATCTGGTCGGGCGGTATCGAGACGCGGACGGCGTCGTGTGCGAGGCGGTCGACCACTCCCTGCAGATAGAGCTCGAACACCCCGATCAGGGAGGTCGGGAGCGCCTCGACGCCGACGGGTTCCCGGCGATCGTGGTTCGCGGCTTCGCAATACATGCGCAGGAGCAGCGGATTGTCGAACATCCCGGTCGGCAGCCAGGCGTCGGTGGCGTCGATCAGATAGTGGTTGAAGTAGCTGCGAACAAGGTCATCGACCTCCCTGCGACCCCAGTCGAGCCGAAGAGTGATGGCTCCGTCCGGTACAGCGTGCCGGGCGAGAACCTCGCGGAGGGTGACGACGATTACGACGAAGGGGTAGTCGGCGAGGGCGGGGACCAGTTCGTCGAGCAGCCCGCGCCACTGTGCCGGTTTCTCGGCTTCGTTGAGACCGTCGATGAAAAGCGGCACCCGGGTGCCGGCACGTCCGCCAGCAGCGTTGAGGGCCTCAAGGAGGTCTTCGAAGCGGTCGACTCGAAGGCCTTGAATCTGTCGCGCCAGGTCGTCAAGGCTGGCGCCAGACGAGAGGCGGGATCCCCGGATGAACACCCCTGCTGCCGGCTGTTCCGTCGGGTCGGTCATCTGCGCAGATAGGTGGGTCTTTCCCTGTCCTGCGGCGCCGACGATCGCGATCAGCGAGGCGTCAGCGTCCAAGCGCGCATTCTGCAGCCACGTGACTGCGTCCCGGATTTCTGCGGCGAGGCCGGTGGCGGCGAGCGCGGCCGGGAGGCGACGTTTCCTCAGCGCGAGAACGTAGCGGCGAAGGGCTCGTGGCGAGGTCGTCGGCGGCTGGATGTCTGAGAGGCGTTCACGGACCTCCGCCGGCCGGAGACTCTGAGCCGCGTCGACGATCGCCATGACATCGCCGAGGAACCGTTTAAGATCGTCTGCGATTTCGGCGCCGGCGGCACGCACCGCGGCGTCGCCAATGTCGGACAGGCCGGCTCGGAGTTCGCCGACTCGTTCGGCAATTTCGTCTCGGTGCCCGTTCAGACGCGCGAATGACTCCGGCCGCAGGAGCACTTGGTCGATTCGGAGCTCCACATGATTGGCGGTGTGTAGCGGAGCAACCCACCGCGCGGCTACCGGCGCGACTGAACGCGCGTGGACCTTCGCGAGCGTGTCCGGAGTCAGGACAAGTTCCCCGAAAAAGGTGGACCGGAGTTCGTCGAGTCCAGCGAGCTGGGCCTCGTAGTTCTCCGTCGTCCAGATCTCCACCGACACGCCGTTCGCTGGACCAAGCTCGGCGATCCACTTCTCGTCCTTCGCAGTCGGCCGCTCGGGAAGACAGAGAACGAAGTCGGTCAACCCCTCGACGTACTTGACGGCCTTCTCGACTGATTCCTTGATCAGCGAGCGTTGCCCGGCGCTGAGTTCGTTCCTGGAGTTGAGACTGAACCACTTGCAAGACCAGCCCCAGACCCGACCGGGATCACCGAGCGCGCCTGCATGGTCGACCTGCAGGTAGAACTCGACACCTGGCTGGTTGCGGCGTTCCCGGAGCGTCCCGAGCGCGCCAAAGCGGCGGGTGACGATCGCGCGCGTTAGTGCCTCGAAGTTCCGGTCTTCCGGGCCGGGAAGGCGCCCTAGTTCGGTCAGCTTCATCGGCACGTCACTCGCCCGCAGTCGTCTTCGCGGTGCCGTCATCGTTCCAGTTGTGTCTGGAGAGCACCTCGACCTTCCCGCCGTGGTGAAGGAGAAGCTTGATGAAGCCTTGAATCTCGGACTCTTCGGTCCTAATGCGTACGGTCGATTCTCTTCGGTCGACGTCATGAGTGAACGCGTAGTTGTCGAGGTCGTTTCGGCCCATGTCATAGAGGCCAAGAGTTGCCAGCTTGTCGATGATTTCACGCGGCATGCGTTCGTCCTGCTGCTGCCAGTCGTCGCTGGACCAGACGCCGTCCGCGAGACGGCGCAGGGTCTCCATCTGCTCGATGGCCGTTTCCGCGGGCGACTGTCTCGAATGTGCCGATCAGCAGAAGGTCCATCGAGTGCTCCGAGCCGTAGCTTTGCCAGATCCTCATGCTGCCTCCTTGAACGCCTGCACGGCGCTCATGATCGACTCACCAACCGGTACTCCCACCTCCGCATAGGAATTACGGCGGAGAACACCCGTTGCATCGACGTGCAAGTAGGCGTCGAGAGGCTGCTCACCGGGTACGACTTCAACAGCCGGGACGGACTCCTCCAGGCCTGAGCGTGAGATCGCGAGCCGCAGCGGAAGTCTGCTAGCTCGAATCCATTGGGCCAAACGTCCCGCGTCAGCGTCGGAGATGCCCGCGACGGCCGCTGTCGGCTGTTCCGGCAAAAGCAGGAGCTCGGAGGCGCCGGCATCGACGGCGAAGGCCGCGAGATCGTCGAGTTCCTCGATCGTGTCAGAGTTCACGACCGTGTTGATTCCGAGCGGCGCGATCGACCGGAGCCGGGCGGCAGCTGTCGTCACTGCTGCAAACGGCCGCCCCCGCAGCCGTTCATAGGTCTCGCCGACGCCATCCACGGACAAGCGCGCGAAGTGCACCGATCCGCGCAACTCGTCGGCAAGGCCCGGGGTGATCCGATGGCCGTGCGTGGTGAACGTAACCGCCAAGGACGTCGTCCCGGCGACTCGGGCGCACAGATCAGCGAACCGCCGGTACGCGGTCGGCTCCCCACCCCCGAAGCCCACCCCGAGGCACCCAGCGCCGTCGAGTTCGACGGCCCACGACACGACGCGGTCCAGATCCAGCGCCGCAGCCTGCTTAGGCGCATAGCAATACCCGCAGACATTGGTCAGTGCGATCGAGACGTACCGCGGAGCGCGCGCGAATTGCTCCATGGGTACGTCCACCTCATCGAGAAGAATGTTCATGCCCGTCGCTCGATCGAACAGGTGCACGCCTGCTTCGGAAAGCCTGATCTTCCACATCGGTACCAGGATGGCAGCGACGTGGACGAGATGCGCAAGGCCTTACCACGTGTCGGCCCGCCGGGATCACCACCGACGCCTTCATCAGGCAGCACCACCAGCTTCGGCGGCCGGTCGCCGAAGCATCCGCCGCACCCGGGCAAGGCACTCGACTCACCGCTGCGGCGTCGCTGGACACGGACGAGGGCAACAGACGCCTGCAACGTCGGACCGCGCCGCTAACGACGCCCCAGCAGGTCAACCCAGCTCTTGATCGCCCACCGGAGACGGAGCCGCCACGGAGCCGCAAGCGAGTCCAAAGCAGCGCTTTACCCTAGTCACATACTACAACTAAGCAGGTCAGCGGGGTGGGCCGCCTGGGGATCAAACCCAGAACCCGCAGATTAAAAGTCCGAAATGGAGGCTTATCAAGTCGTCTAGTCTATTTGTACCACCACGACTCGCCCCGCGCTACCACGAACTACCTGCCGATACCGGCTACGAAGCCCCAGCCCGCGACCCGAAGCAACCGATCCATAGCCGTCACGCCACCGCGCACCACCCCGGCGCACCACGCTGCATTACATCCGAGCAACCAGCGATCAACCGGCTGATCCGGCAGGGCGCGCGTTATCGGCGGCATGTGCGTGCATTGCGCTGGGGATGCGACTGCGGGGCTTCACGAACGCCAGAGCGTGGCGTTGGCCTCCATGCGGAAGTTGTCTCCCGCCTGCACATCGGTGACGACGAGCGCCGCCACTGCGCCGGCCTCGGTCGTGAGGCAGATGGTGATGCCGACGCGCGGCACGATGCCTTGGGCCTCCGGGGCGCGCTGGAGTTGCTCGGCGCAGGCGCCAACCGTGGGCGGCCGCCCATCGAGGATCGCGATGCGGCTATCGTTGTTGGGGCGCAAGACCTGACCATTGAGACTTCCGCAATTGCTCAGCGACAGGTCGGCCGTTCCGGCTCCGTTGATCGGATTCGTCGCCGGTGACACCTCAGGCCCGGTGCCCGACGGCGGATCGAGGTCGATCTGCGTCTGTGCGCCGCAGTTGCCACCAGGCAGGCCGACGCCCACGTCCGAATAGACCGGTGAGCCTGCCGGTTCGGTGGTGGCCGTCTCGACCGGGGACGTAGACGGCGGAGGCGACGCGGTGGGGTTGCCGGACGTTGGATTTGGAGAGGCCGGCGTCGAGTCGCCGTCATCGACGAACGCACTGGTCATAGCCAGGATCAATGCAAGCACCAATAGCGCTACCGCGCCGGCGATGAAGGCTGATCGGTGTGGAGCGCTGGAGGAGACTGCGGGGATTGCGATGATTACGGCCGCGATGGCTGCCGCGAGTGCGGCCCAGTCGCCAATGCTCACTGTTGATCCTGATGGCGTCGAGGTGTCAGACGTAGACACTGAACCCTGACGGACTTGGAAGCCATCGCACGTTCGTCCAGCTGCGGATGGGGCCCGCGGGGCCGAGTAGATAGTTAGATGCGCGATGGACCCGCGCGACCTGATCAATCGCCTGCTATGACAGGCACTTGCGGACAGCGGCTACTTATTCAATGGGCGGTAGGACGGTGCCCGGCGGGGTAGCGTCCAGGCGCCCGGTTCGTCGTTCCCTTTGCGGCTGCCCACGCCGGTCGTGTGGCTCTCATTTGGCCTGCGCGGACCGGGCGTCGCTTTCCGATCGGAGTGGCTCAAGAGGGGAATGCCCCGGCTCGAAGTAGCGGTGCCCTCCCGATCGTTTCCCGTTGATTCCCGGGGGCGCCGGAGGATCGTCGAGGCAGATGAGCAGCGTTGAGACCAGCCCGGACCGTGTGGTGATCGGGATGGACCCGCATAAGCGGTCAGTCACGATCGAGGTGATGGCCGGCGACGAGACCGCAACCGGGTCTGGGCGATCGAGGGCTGCGCCGGAATCGGTAAGCACGTCGCCGAGCGCTTGACCGCTGCCGGTGAGCAGGTCGTCGATGTTCCACCGAAGCTGACAGCCCGAGCGCGTGTGTTCGCGACCGGGCAGGGCCGCAAGACCGACGCGACTGACGCGCATTCAGTGGCGCTGGTCGGCACCCGGATGGCCGGACTGCGCCCGTTCGTCGACGATGAGCAGCTGGCGGTGCTGCAGACGCTGGTCGACCGCCGCCGGTCGCTGGGCGATGACCACATCCGCATGATCTCCCAGCTCCACCAGGTATTGCTGCTGCTCATTCCCGGAGGAGCCAAAAGGTTCCTTTCCGCAGCCCAAGCCAAATCGCTGCTGGCCACGGTCCGCCCGCGGGATGCCGCCGGCAAAGCGAGACGCCGGGTCGCCGCTGAACTCATCGCCGATCTGGAACGGGTCTATCGGCGCAGCAAAGCCGCCGACAAAGAACTCGAGGCGCTCGTCCGCGAGACCGGCACCAGCCTGATGGACCTGAAAGGGATCGGACCGTCCGGCGCCGCCCGGCTGCTCGTCGAAGTCGGCGACATCACTCGCTTCCCCAGCAAGGCGCACTTCGGGTCCTGGACCGGCACCGCGCCGATCGACGCGTCCTCCGGCGACCACGTCCGGCACCGGCTTTCCCGCGGCGGGAACCGGCAGATCAACCGGGTCCTGCACACCATGGCCGTCGTCCAGCTGCGCCGGCCGACCCCAGGACGCGTCTACTGCGACCGCCGCAAGTCCGAGGCAAAGACCTCGATGGAAGCAATGCGAGCCCTCAAACGACGCCTGTCCGACGTCGTCTACCGCACCATGCTCCACGACGCGATCAAAGGCGTCGGTACTTGGCCAGACGGGCCCGGGAGGACACCCGGGGACGACTACTGACTCCAGCGCGACCGACTCACACCCCAACATCGGCACTTCAGAAAAGTCACTTCCCGGACCCGCCGCCAACTACCCTACGGCCCACCGCCGAGCGGCGTCTTGACATAGAGGGGAGCCAAGAGAGTGCGTCGCCCTCGACAACCTCGCGCAATTAGAGGGCGTCTGACCTGCGCTGCATATACGGTTCGCTTGAACTGCCCACTTCCTCGGTAAGCTCTTTCTTCACGGACTGAGGCACAGATGAGACGGAGCGGCGGGAGTGCACGACGACCTTGAACGCTTGGTGGTCCATTTGGACGAGGCGGTACGTCTCGCGCTAATCGACAACGAGGCACACCTACGCTTAAGCCTTATCTTGTTCGATGGCGCCTTTGAGCTGATGATGCATCGGGAGATCACGCCATGGATGCCTCTATGGCGAAACATATACGAGGCTGTGGTGGAAAACGAAGCTGCCGTCCGAACCGCAGGAGCGGAGCTTCCCCCCGAGGAGATCGCCACGCGAGTAGAATTCCGAGCCAAAGGGCTCTCAAAGAGCCAGGCGACCCGCATAGAACGGGACTTTGCAGCAAAAATTGACCGTCTCGTCGCGGAGTCTAAGCTCACCGAACGCGACGGACGCCTCGCCAAGCGCCTTCACGATTATCGAAACGAGACGTATCACCGCGACCACGTTAGGAAGGACAGCATACGCCTAGCCGTAGCCGCCTATGGAGACATTGCCTGCCGCTTCCTCCGCGATACCAGGCCATTACTGGGGATACCTTGGTCGTCCCACCCGAAGCCCGTTCCACTGGGCCTCCGTCCATACTTTTCATCCGAGCGGGAGATGGCTGGGCTTCACGCGTGGGCAGTAGCCGGTCAGACGTTGTTAGAACGGTTGGGTCCCCTCGACCCCGTTCTTCCGGCCAAACTCTCTCTTAACCTGGTTGAGCGGATCCGACAGGCCAGAGCCTCCCTCCTCGACTTCCTCGGTCTCTCAAATGAGACCGACTCTAAAACCTCGAAGGCACTTGACCGGCTGCTCTTCGCGTTCGAGCGCGACCTTTCAGACACCGCTGCGATCGTCGACCTTCTCAAGCAGTTCGAGTCGGGTCGACGAGGGAAGGTAACGACGCGCACCATCGACGGATGGATGGAGCGCGCCGAGCATCTCGCCGCTATCCAAGACCCACTGGACGCATTCGTAGGCTTCATCGACATCGAGCTCGAGTTCGAGCCGTTGGAGAACAACGCGAAGGGTGCCGTCATCGCCTTGGACAGGATGATCGAGGATGAGATCGACCGGCGCCGCCTGAAGTAGGCCGTGCAGGGCTAGTCGCCACGCACCCGGGTCGAATGGGTCGGCTGCGCAGTTGCTGCACGGCGCTCCTCCTCTGAGGGTGCGCGGCCTAAACTCGACGTCCGCGAAGCCGTCGAGGGCGATTCGATTTATGCCGTCCACTAGGAACGGGCCGTTAAGTGTGGTCTCCAACTTACGTAAAACGCGATCACATAGAGCGTGATGTCGGGCAACCCCACAGACCGCAGCTGGCGACATCGTCGCGCGCCCGGCGGCATAAGGGCCACTCGACTGACAGGCGCAGCAGCAATGCAAGACCGCTTGGTGAATGTTTGCACACATTCACTTGTTGCCGAGTCAGGTGCGAGAAAGAGCGGCTACCTACACTTCAGGAGGCGCTGCAATCGGTCTGCAAAGTGTCCGAAGTCATCAGAGGGAGCACTCCCGCTCTTTGCACCCACTGGTTGCACGCGAGCGGCACTCGGGCCAGCTCTAATCGAAGTCGAGACGGTCGAGCACATTCTGCACGCTTGAACGATGGTCACGCGACTCCTGCTCACGTCTCTCAGTGGCCGCGCGAGCGTGTGATTTCATGGCTACATAGGTTTTATTGGTCTCGTCAACCGCGAGCTTGAGTGTCGTGAGGTGATACCTCTCAACTTCATCCATGGTTGTCCCGTCCAAGATTATGCGCGCGCCGCTGACCCGCGCTATTCCGGGCCGGTGCATGGTCGTCCACTTTGGTGGTCGATCCCAGTTGCCAACCAGCATGCGCGACCAATCGGCGTCTGGAGTCCGAGAGAGCGTGAAAGGGACCGAATAGAGTGCGCTCCCGCGCGTACCGTCATTGCTCGGTTCGGTGATTCCGCTACTGTCGATTCCAGTCAATTTGATGGGCTCTTGCGGTGCCGTGTCCACAATTGGGACGGAGAGCGTCGGCCCGTTTGCGCGACGTCGAGGCGGAAGAGCAGGAGCCGGATTGATGTAGCGCCTTATGTCGTGCATCAGCGTGTCGACCGCTACCGTGATGTCGCTCTGGTCGATCGAGAGGTACAGCTTATCCTTGAGCGACTCTGGCATTTTTGTCTCGTCAATTCTGAGTGGCAAGACAGTTACACCCTCTTTGTTGACCTCACCAGTCATTGCGAGGGCGATCTCTTTTTGACACCACTCGCTACTAACGCTTGCTTCGCTGATTAGCGCAACGACAAAGTCCACCTGATCGAGCGCCTCACCAATTCGCCGAATGAGACTGTCCCCAATCTTCAGTTCCCCCTCATCGATCCACACTCGGCATCCATGCTTAGATAGACCGTCTCGCAAAGCTATGGCTAGACCTTTGTCGGCATGTGAATAGCTTAGAAAGACACTCGCGATGTAGTCAGTCACGATTTCATCCGTTCGTCTAACGAGACCGAATCAAGTGGTCCCGAAACGATACCAGTTGTTGGGAACGCGCCACCGCTGAGGCGCCCATAGCGACGGCAACGCGCCCCAGACGCTTTCGTCGGCTTTTAGTTCCCCTGCGCGCTTTCTCATCGGACCGAACCGGCACGTCGAATACTCTGACCCAGAACATCCGACCATCGGCTACTTGTTCACTGGGTCGTAGGACGTTGCCCGGCGGGGTAGCGTCCAGGCGCCCGGTCTGTCGCTCTCACATCGGCTGCCCACGCTGGTCGTGTGGCTCTCTTTTGGCCTGCGCGGGCCGGGCGTCGTTTTACGGGTCGGTGTGGCTCGAGAGGGGATTGTCCGGCTCGAAGTAGCGGTGCCCTCCGACCCGGTTCCCAGCCGTCTCGGGGGCGCATCGAGGTCGGTGAACGTTGAGCAATGTCCCCCGCGGTGTCGAACACCGCGTTGTGATCGGGATGGATCCGCATAAGCGCACGGTGACGATCGAGGTCATGGCCAGCGACGAGACGGTCCTGGGTGGCGGTCGGTTCGAGACCACCATCGAGGGCTACGCGGCGATGCGGGAGTATGTCGATCGGTGGCCCGATCGGGTCTGGGCGATCGAGGGCTGCGCCGGCATCGGCAAACACATCGCGGCCCGGCTGCTTGGCGACGAGGAACAGATCGTTGACGTTCCGCCGAAGCTTTCCGCGCGGGCACGAGTGTTCTCCACCGGTCAGGGCCGCAAGACCGATGCCACCGACGCGCACTCGGTCGCGCTGGTCGGCACCCGCATGGCCGGGCTGCACCCGGTCGTCGACGACCAGCAACTGGCGGTGCTACGCACACTGGTCGACCGCCGCCGGTCGCTCGGCGAAGACCACTCCCGCATGATCTCCCAGCTGCATCAACTGTTGCTGCTCCTGATTCCGGGTGGGGCGAAGAAGTTCTTGTCCGCCGCGCAGGCGAAGGTTCTGCTGGCCGGAGTCCGCCCGCGGGACGCGGCCGGCAAGGCCCGCCGCCGCGTGGCCGCCGAGCTCATCGCTGATCTCGAGCGGGTCTATCGGCGCAGCAAAGCCGCCGACAAGGAACTTGAGGCGTTGGTGCGCGCCACTGGGACCAGCCTCATGGATCTACGCGGCATCGGCCCGTCCGGGGCAGCCCGTCTGCTGGTCGAGGTCGGTGACATCACCCGCTTCCCGAACAAGGCGCACTTCGGATCCTGGACCGGAACCGCGCCCATCGACGCCTCCTCCGGCGACCAGGTCCGACACCGGCTCTCCCGCGGCGGAAACCGCCAGATCAACCGCGTGCTCCACATCATGGCCACCGTCCAACTACGCAACGCCACCATCGGGCGGGCCTACTACGACCGCCGCAAAAACGACGGCAAGACCTCGATGGAAGCCATGCGAGCCCTCAAACGACGACTCTCCGACGTCGTCTATCGCACGATGCTCAACGACGCGATCAAGGGCGTCGGCGCGGCAGGGACGGGCCCGGGAGGACAACCAGGGACGACTACTGACTCCAGCGCGGCCGACTCCAACCCCGACATCGACGCTTCGGAAAAGTCACTCCCCGGACCCGCCGACACCCAGCCTAGAACGACCAACGCTGCCGCGGGTTGACACAGAGGGGAGCCAGAGTAGTGCGTTTGCGCGCCCCTTCCCTCGAAGTGGTCGGTCTTCCCTATCCGTCGGCGAATCGGTCGGGCCGTTTCATCCGGCGCACTCTGATCTCACCGAGCGTGGGAGGTGCGTGATGGCCTGTCAGGGTGTGGTGTTCAAGGCGTGCGCCTGCAGTGACGGCACGCGGCAGGTGCGGCGCAACCGGACGTGCAGCCGGTTGTCCGAGCGTGGGCACGGGAGCTGGCACCTCGACTGCCGCGTTCCCGACCTGGCCGGCGGTACCCGGCAGGTCCGCCGCGGAGGGTTCCGCTCCGCGGTCGCGGCGCGTGCCGCCCGTGCGGAGCTGCTTGGCCAGTCGCCGCAGCGCCACGCCGCTGCAACGTGGACGCTGGCGCAGTGGTTGCGGTACTGGCTGACGACCCGGACCTCGATTCGCCCGACCACCCGCCGTAGCTACACCGAGCACTGCGAGCAATACCTGATCCCCGAACTCGGACAGGTCCGGCTCGACCGGCTCGCCCTCGACCAGCTGCGCGCCGCCTTCACCCAGCTCGGGACCCGCACCAACCGCTACGGCAACCCGATCGCCGCCGCGACGCTGCACCGCATCCGCGCCACGCTGCGCGCCTCCTTGAATGCCGCGGTCCGCGAGGGCCTGCTCACCGACAACCCCGCCCGCCGCCTCGAGCTCCCTCCGGCCCGCCGGCCGCACGCCGTGGTGTGGACCGCACCCCAGGTCCAGGCCTGGGAACGCGACGGCACCCGGGAACCGGTCGCGGTCTGGACCGTCGAGCAACTCGTCGTCTTCCTCGCCCGGGCCGAACGCGACCGGCTGCACGCGCTCTGGCACCTGACCGCCCTGCGAGGCCTCCGCCGAGGCGAGGCCGCCGGGCTGCGCTGGTGCGACCTCGACCTGACCGGCCGGGTCCTGCACATCGCCCAGCAGCGCACCGAGGTCCCCGGGCAGGTGCTCGTCGGCCCGCCCAAGAGCCGGGCCAGCCGCCGCACTGTTGCCCTCGACCGGCACACCGTCCGGGTCCTGCGGGCGCACGCCGACCGGCAGCGCTTCGAACGCCGCGCCGCCGGCGCCGAGTGGACCGACACCGGCTATGTCTTCACCCGCCGCGACGGTCAGCCGCTCTCGCCCTCGTATTTGACCCACCGGTTCGCCCAGCTGGTCGCCGACACCGGCCTGCCCCCGGTCCGCCTCCACGACCTGCGGCACGGCGCCGCCAGCCTCGCGCACGCCGCCGGCGCGGATCTCAAGACCGTGCAGGATCAGCTCGGGCACGCCAGCATCGTGCTCACCGCCGACACCTACACCAGCGTCCTGCCCCCGGCCCAGCATTCGGCCGCCGCCGCGACCGCCGCGCTCGTCCTCGCCGCAGCCCGCCGTGCCCGTGGCGTCATCCAGCACCGCAACCAGCGCCGCCGGATCCGCGAAATGATCCGCACGATCGGCGCGCTGCAGACCACGAATCAGCAGCTCAACCCGCTTGACCCCCATGGAAAGAGCTCAAGCCACCGGCGAGCCACCGGTAAGCCACCACTATCCGCCTAGGACACTGGACGACCGCGTTTACGCAGGTCAGCGGGTGGGCCGCCTGGGGATCGAACCCAGAAACCCGCGGGTTAGAGGTCCGAAATGGAGGATTATCAAGTCGCCTAAGGCATTTGTACCACCAGGATCTACCCCGCGCTACCACGAACTACCTGATGACATCCGCTATGAAGCCTGAGCTCAGGACTCGAAAACGTCGAGAGGTGGCCGCCGCGCCACCACGAACCATCCCGAGCTACGGCGCTCCATGACATCCGAGCAACCACCGATCAACCCTTACCGGCTCTATCCGCTCGCGACCAGCCCCGTAGCCCGTAGGTAGCGGGCTCCGCCGCGCGGCAGGGATGGAAGGGTTGCGGGCATAGTGGGTGGGTGTTTGTCGTCCATGCCACGAAGGAGCTCCTCGATCGGATGGGTCCGTCGACCCTGTAGCAGGGCGAGGAGTCCACGACGGCGCTGGGCGCGTGGTACGCCACCGTGTTGTTCTGGCGACCGCAGGTCGTTGTGGCTCAACGAGCAGACGCTGCTGCCGGAATTGAGCTCCGGCATCGTCGAAGGCAACGTCGATCGGATCAAACGCATCAAACGAGACGGTTACGGCTGCGCCGGCTTCGACCTCCTCTGCCGACAAATCCGCCTCAGCAACTGAGCGTCACAACATCACAGGATTTAGATCAGAGCCAACCTGAACTACCGTTGACAGACCTCACAGCTCCATCAATGCGCTAACTCAAAGGCCTCGAGCGCGCCACCAGTCCTCTGAGCGAAATTCAGCGGG
Source organism: Cryptosporangium phraense (assembly GCF_006912135.1). Taxonomy (NCBI): domain Bacteria; kingdom Bacillati; phylum Actinomycetota; class Actinomycetes; order Cryptosporangiales; family Cryptosporangiaceae; genus Cryptosporangium; species Cryptosporangium phraense. The sequence continues at coordinate 50,014 of NZ_VIRS01000016.1, forward strand.
CAGAGTCGCACTCTCCGGCTGAAATCCCATGCCGAGGATTTCCTCGATCCAGACTTCTCGAAGCGAGATCGGCAACGAGACTCCGCACCAAGGGCAGTACCGTACTTCGATTCCTGACGTCCCTCCATCGCGGATGGCCAGAGTCACCTCCCGAACGGCGGCGGAGTAGGTTAGCGGTACGTCAGGGTTAAGTACTGCCGGGCCGAGCTGATCGCATGTCGTGTGATCGAAAATCGGAAGCTCCTGGGAGGTGATAGCTCGACTACAGCGTGATTCTTCTTCCGCGTACCGCAGGTTTGTATATCTTTCCCGTCGTCGGTTCCATTGACCCCTTGTGGACTCCGCGGTAATCGTAGACCTCAATGTCTCCGTGCGTGTAGTCCCATTCATAGTATTCCCGAGCGCGGCCATCTTTTCCATTGTATTTCCGATTTCCACGGAAGTTGCGAAAACCTCTCCACTTGGGAGATTGGCTGGGCTGCATTTGGGGCGCGCGGCCGGAGTTCGATGACCCGGTACCTCCGCTAGACTTCCCGCCGGCTTTGCTGGCCCAGTAAGCGGCAGCAGCAGGGTTGAACGCGGCGATCGCGCCGATAAAGATCCAGCGCTTATTGACATAGACCCAGCGCGCACCCTTGTAGATGTAGATAAGGGTTTTGGCCTGGAGGGTGATGTACCGGTCGAGCGCGTGTTGGATCGGCAGGCAGATGCAACGCCCGTCTAGGTCCAGTTGGTTGACCGGGTCGCCGCAGCCGTATTCGTAGTCGTTGCAGGAGCCACCAACCAACGGATCCCTCTGAAGGAAGCGCCCGGTTGCGGGGCTGTAGAGGCGGACGCCCATGAGAGTGATACCGGCTGGGTTATCGGCGGCGCGTTGATGGTCACCGAGGTAGCCGTAGCGGACGTAGCCGATGTCACCGGAGTCTCGGGGGTTGCCGTATTCGTCAGTTTCGAAGGTGGCGAGGATGCCGGGATCGGTGGTGAGATTGCTGGCGGCGATAGCAAGGATGTCGCCGTGAAGGTTAGTGATTTGGATGCGGGTTTTTCCCGTGGCTGAGTCGTAGATGGCGGCCAAGGCGCCGTCCGGGCCTGCGATGTTGCGCCTGTAGGTGGATCCGGCCGCGGTCCAAGACGGTGCGTCGCTGTCGCTGTCGTAGTGATTGGTATTAGTTGTGGACCCGTTGCCCCAGGATCGTGCCCGACTCGGGAGCACGTCTAGGGCGTATGTGGTTGTCGTCCCAGCTTGGGTCAGCGCGCGAACGAGGTCGTTGGTGTAGTAGCTGACGGTCAGATCGCCGGCGCTGTTGGCGGTGTCGGCGGAGGGGACGGTGGAGGTACGGCCGAGGGCGTCATAGGTGTAGCCAGTGGATGTGGTGCGGTCGGCGGTGTCGTAGGTCCACGTTTTGGAGGTAGCGGCGGTGGCGGTCTGGCAGTCGCCGCCGTCGGCGGGGGCGTAGCTGGTGTAGCTGGTGCGGTTTGTGGCGTTGTCGAAGCCGTAGCTGCGGGTAGTGCATCCGGCATATCCGGAGACCGGCTCGGCGTAATCGCGAGTCTTGGTCAGTCGCCCGGCTCTGTCGTAGGCGTACTCCTGACCAGACAGATCGGTGGAGTGAGTAGCCCATTGCCCGTGCGCAGTCTGGGTGACTTGCTCATCGAGGTCGATGCAGTCATTGGTGGGTGTGCAGCCAGGTTCGCTGGTGGATTGCGTGACGGCGTCGCCGGTCTCGTCGTACGCAGTCGTGATCGTTAGCGTGTTTGGCAGGCCTTCGGCGATCATCCTCCCATCGGCGTCATAGCTGGCGGTGAACGTGCCCGCCTGGGAGTCCACGACCTGTGTCAGCAAACCCCGACGTTCCGCGCCGTCGTCGTACGACAGCGTCTGGGTGCCCTTGCCGTCCGACGTCGTCACCGGCCGGGAAAGCAAGTCGTAAGTCGTCGTGGCGGTAGTGCCGTCGGCGTCGATGTAGGAGGTGAGCCGTCCGAGTCCGTCGTAGCCGCGGACGATCTCGGCGGTGACGGTAGTGCCGGACAGCGACTGGGTGCGGATGGCTCGTCCGGTGGAGGCCTCATAGACGGTCTTGGTGGTCGGCAGCGCGGTCCCGGCGCTGGCGGCGACGTCGGTGGTGAGGGGCCTGGCCGCGCTGTCGTAGGCGGTCGTCGTCGTGCGCAGGAGCGTGCCTGACGGAGTCTTCTCGGTGGAGACGCGGGGTTGGTTGAACAGGTCGTAGGTGGTGGTAGTCACCGGGATCGGCTGGCCCGCGGACGGGCTACCCCCTGCTTGAACGCGGCAGGGCAGGTTCGCCCATTCGGCGTGGCTGCCGCATTCGCTGTTAGTGGTATTGGTCCCCGCCGAGTAGTAGACGGTCTGAGTCGTCCGCGGGGTGTTGGTCGTAGTGCCGCCCGCCGGTGCGGTAGTCGACGTGACGAGGCCCGTGGTGGCGTCGTAGGCGGTGCGGGCCGTGAGATTCAGCCCGGCGGGGTCGGTGGTGACCGAGGTGGGCTGGCGGAGGTTCCAGTCGTACCCGGTGGTCGTGGTGCGGGTGTCCGCGTCACTGCCGTCGGCTAGCCGCGCTCCGGTGACCTGGGTGGTGACGAGGTCGTAGGTGTTTCCGGAGGGGGCGCCCTCGTCGTAGGTGTTGACGGTGTGGGTGCGGGCGCGCTGGGTGATCCATCCACCAGATCCGTCCGGGATCGCGGTGTCGTGTTCGGGGCCGAATGTCTCCTTGAGACGCCGGCCGCCAGCTTCAAAGAGATTCCGGGTGGTGTACCGCTCGGCGAGAGCTGCTTCGTCGGTGGCGGTGTCGGTAGTGCTGGCGTTCAGCGCCCGGGCCCGGTTGGTGGCGGTCAGTATCCGGACGGCGTTGTTGGTGGCGTCGTACCAGGTTGCGTCGGTGTAGTTGCCCGGGGCGGTGGTGTTGACGGTACGTCCGGAAGGGTCGAGGTAGCTGATCTGCGCGCGTGTCCAGGACGAGGGCATGGTGCCGGCGGCTGGGTCGCCGTCGGGGACCTGGTCGGGGCTGAAGACCGCCGTGGCCTGGGCGGGCGGTTCGGCCTGTCCCCAGCGGGTGGTCTGGCTGGCCGACAGATCGTACGGGGCGCCTGCGCCTGAGACGGGGACCTTGTAGACGACGGTGGTCTTGGCGGTTCCGGCGGTCAGCGCGGAGCGGGTGACCTGCTTTAGCCGTCCCTTACCGGTGTCACCAGGGACGGTGGTGTAGGAGAGCTGCCAGGGCTGCTCGGCTACCGGGGTGATCGTGGCGAGGATGCCGTCGGCGTCGTACGTGTAGGTGGTCGCGAGGTGGGCGCTGCCGTTGTCCAGGCGGGGGTCCCAGACGCTGGCCAGCCGGCCGTTGCTGTCGTAGGCATACTTGGCGAGGACGACGGTGCGCATCGCTGGGGTGGAGAGATCGGGATCCCAACCAGTGAAGGCGATCTGGGTGACCCGTCCGGTGTAGTCGCCGGGAGTGGTGGCGGTGGCGGTCGTGATGGTGGCGTAGGTGAATGACAGCGCGCGGCAGCCCTTCACCAGTCCGGCGATGCCGGCGCCGCAGGTGACGCCGTTAGGTACCGGCGCGAGGATTCGGGTCGGCCGGGTGACGGTAGTCGAGGCGACGGTCGCGGTTTCCCATGAGGTCGTGGTGGTCTGGGCGGACCCGGGCACGGTGACCGCAGTTGGCTTCCACGCAGTTGAGCCGCTGGGAAGAGTGAAGGTGGTGACGTTTCCGTCGAGGTCGGCCAGCGTGTAGGTGTTCGCATCGGGTTTAGCGAGGGTGAGGTCTTCGTAGCCGAGCTCGGGCAGGTAACCGCCGCCGGACTTGACAGTGAATCCGATCGAGCTGCCGCCAGACGTACCGACCTGCACGACCGTGCCCACGACGGTCAGGCCGGTATAAGTGGAGTCCGCCGCCAGGACCGAGGCGGTGGAGGTCCAGCCCGGGCCGAACATCGCCGTCGGGTCGGTCGTCGTTGCCTTACGGGTGTTGAAAGTTCGCCCGACGGTCAGGTCACTGCCGTAGGAGTCGACGGACACATCGGAATAATTGATCGCGAGGTTGCCGCTGACCAGGTTGACCGACCCTGGCCCGACGCTCGCGGAGGCGGCTCCATCGGCGGCTTGGCTGAGCGTGAACTTCAGTGGCGCCGAATCGCCTGAGGTGCCGGGGAGCAGGACTCGTGCTTGGACGGGGCCGTCTAGCGGGTCGGGTCCGGGTTCGGCGTCGTTGAAGGTCTTGGCGACGTTCCATGTGAGCTTCGGGAAGGCACCCGAAACGCGGGCCTGCGGCCAGGTGACGGCTCCGCCAGCGGCGAGGGTGACGTCAGCGGTGGGGACGTTGACCCAGGTGTCGGTATCGGCGCGACGCCACTGGAGTGTGTAGCCACTCACCGTTGACGGAGCAACGGCCTGCACCGAGGTGAAACCGGTGACCTGCTGACCCTTCACCGGGGTGGTGATGGCCGCTTGACCAACGTTGAACGCGTACGAGGTGAGCGGTCCATAGTTGCCGGCCGCGTCCCGGGGGCGGACGTAGAGGGTGTGCGGGCCGTCAACGTCGGGCGTCAGAGAAATCGTGGCGGCGCCGGAGGTCGCGCGGATCTCCGTGGTAGGTGGGTTCTGGTCGAGCCCGTAGGCGAAGCCGGCGAAGTCGCTGTTGTTGCCGAGCGTGAAGTTGCCGGCTTGGTCGGCGCGTTTGGACCAGGCTCCGGCGGGATAGTCGGTGCTCGAGACGGTGGCGGCGACGGGTGGTGTGGTGTCGATGCTGAAGGTGGCATCGGCGGACCAAGGTGAGTAGTCGACGCCGTCGTAGCCGCGGACCGACACGGTGTAGGACTGCCCGTTGGTCAACGCGGTTGACGGGGTCCAGGCGACCCAGGAGCCGTTGGTGCCGGAGTTCGACAGGCCGGAGGCGATGACGGTGGTGCCTTGCCGGACGCGATATTCGGTCTGAACGCGCTGGCCGGCGTCGCCGTCCTTGACGATGGTGCGGAACTGCGGCTTGGTCGCGGAGATCTTCCGCGGGTCGGTGCAATTGACGTAGCAGTCGGTGATCGTCAGCCCGCGGGGCTGGGTCGGGACCGTGTTGTACGTGACGTCCAGGACCGGTGAGTTGTCGAACTCCTTGTAGTAGGTCGAGTTCGACTCATTCGCCACCGGCGCCCGGATCCCGAGCGAGGTCCCCGACCAGCCGGAGTTCGCGGCGGTCTGAATGTGCGCGGTGATCGGGAAGGACACGTCACCGGCGGGACAGCTGCTGCCGCCGCCGAGGGCGGTGGTCTGGGTGCCGAGCAAGTTCTTCCAGTGCGCGGTGTCGTCGGTGTAGTTGGCCCACGTGGTCGTGGAGTAGATCGCCGAGGTGTCCCACAGCTGGAACGGGGTGGCGGTGCAGCTCCACGAGTCGGTCTCGTGGATCCGGAAGTTCGCGGAGATGATGTGCGTGCCGTTGAGCGGCTTGGTGTCCATGCCGAACAGCGACCGGAACTTCGTGGCGCCGGAGTTGTAGGTGCCTACGACCGCCGGGAGGCTCGAGTTGTAGTAAGGGGTGTTGGGGTCGTCGGACTCCAGCAGCGACCACAGGAAACGGTTGACCGTCACCCCCGGGTCGATGAACACCGGGTACTGCGTGGCCGCACCGGTCAGCAGCGCCGCGTCCGGTCTCACGGTGACCTTGCCGGCCGTGACGCTGGTGGTCAGCTGCTTGCGGCGCTTGGAGGTCCGCGGGCCCTTCGACGAGCCACCCAGCCGCGGCTTACCCGCGCTGTCGGTGGCCGCAGCCGAGGAGTCCCACATCCGCGGCGCCGCGCCGACCAGCACCGGCTTGTCCTTATTCTTCCCGAAGACCTGCAGCGTTCCGGCCTGATCGGTGGTGACCTGGCCACCCGGCACCGAAGTCGGGAACGACAGCTCCTGAAGGGCGGGGTTCGCGGCAGCCTCGGCGGTCTTCACGACGAGGACCTCGGAGTAGCCCTGGCCATCTGCCGTGACCTTCAAGTCCACACCGGGCAGCACGTCCGGGTAGGTGGCGGTGTCCCCCGACAGCGTCGGCGTGGGCAGCTCGCCGAGGACCTTCGGCGGGTCGATGGTCAGCGTCGTGCCGCCGTAGCCGACGGTGACCAGCGGGCCGGTGCCGCCGCCGGAGAACCCCAGGTCGACACTGGTGGCCTTCGGCCGGACCGTGCCGTCGCTGCCAGCCGCCAGGTCGGTGTCGATCGGGTCCCACGAGCCGTCGGCGCGCTTGACCCGCACCGGCCGGGCGTTGGCGGTCATGGTCAGTGAACCGTCGGGGTTGGCGAACACCTGAGTCGTGTCGGTCCGCCGGGACAGCACCTCGACGCGTTTCCCGGTAGCGCGGGCGGTCAGCCGGGCCGCGCCCGGATCCGGTCGGGTCAGCGGCCCGGTCGCGGCCGGCGCGGCCGGCTTGACCGCCGGAACCGGCGCGGCCTTCGCGCGGCGCATCCCAGGTAGCTGCGCGAGCGACACGGCCAGCGCGAACACAAGCGCGAGCAGGAGCGCGGTGTGCAGCCGCCGCCGAAGCGGCACCGGCGGTACGGGGTGCGTAGGGGGCGCCGTGGCCGATAACGGTGGAGAGACCGGCGACGCGAGCCGGGCAGCGAACGAGCGGAACACCACGCACCCCCATGGGCACAGACAACACAGAAAGCTCAGGAGTACCGAGCCGCGTCAGATTGCCGATAAGGAAATGCGGTGCGCCAGGAATTGCGGGTAACCCGCAACAGGTCTGTGGATCGACCGCAATGCGCTTGCGGATTTCCCGCAATTCCTTTGCGGCTTATCCGCAAGGTCGCACTCGTGGACGAAACCGTGCCAGTGATTCGCGTCCGGATAATCTGCGGGCTCGACAGTACGGTTAGAGTGCGGGCATGACCGACCTCGGCGCGCCCGTCTCCGCATCATCCGGGTTGCGGGTGGCCGTCGTCGATGACCACCCGACGACCCGGGCGGGCACCAAGCTGCTGCTCACTGAAGCCGGCTACCGGGTGGTAGCGGAGGCCGGCACGCTCGCCGAGGCGCACGCGATCCTCGCCGCGGATACCGTCCCGGCGGTGCTGGTCCTGGATTTGAATCTGCCGGACGGGCACGCGCTGCGCCATCTGCCAGAGCTACGTCGCCGAGCACCCGGAGTGCCGATTCTGATCCTGTCCGCGCAGGACGACCTGCCGGTCGTGCGGGCGGTCCTCGCCGCAGGCGCGGCCGGGTTCGTGCTGAAGGATGCCCCCGCGGCGGTGCTCGCAGCGGCCGTCGCGGAAGTCGCGGCGGGCGGGACCTATGTGCAGCCTCAATTGGCCGCCCGGCTGGCTCGCGGCCCTCAGCCGGTCGCGGCCGGGTTGAGCGAGCGCGAGCAGGCGGCGATCCGCCTCTGGGCCGACGGACACACGAACGCCCAGGTCGCCCAGACGTTGTCGGTCAGCGTCCGGACGGTGGAATCCATCCGCGCCGACCTACGGACCCGCCTTGGGCTCAACGATCGCGCGCAGATCGCGGCCTATGCCCGCACGCAGCTCCCCCACTGACCCGACCCGACGGGGGTCGGCCGGGAGAGCACGGCACTCGCGCAACGGGCACAGCCCGCCGCTGAGCTCAGCACGCACTCCAGGATGTGAATTTCTCACAGGTCACTCTTACACCGGCCGAGTGTGGTGTTTCATGACTGAGTGTCTTTTTCACCGCCGGTTAGCGCCACGCCGACGGTTCAGCCTCTACGGCAGCGGCTGACCAGCGCCTGCGTCATCCTCCTCGTCGCCGCCGTCAGCCTCGACCACCGCCCCATACCGCGCCTCGCCGACACGGCCGTCGCGGTGGCCGGCACCGCGTTGGCCGCGGGGCTGGCGCTGCGCGCCGCCCCACGTACCCGGGTCCTCTATCTGGCTGGCGCGCTGTTCGGGGTAGCGGTCGCGCTCTCCAGCCTGCCGATCCGCGGAGATCTACCGATCGTGGGCTCTGGGCGGGCGTTCTATCTGCCTGCCCTGGTCCTGGTCGCGATCGCCGGGGTGCTGGCCTGGCCGGAACTGCGGGCGGCGCTCAGCCAGGACCGGGAGAAGATCCGCACCGCCGCGGTGGAAAACAGCCGCGCCCACACCAGCAGGGAACTGCACGACGAAACCCTGCAGGCACTCATCCACCTGCGGCGCAGCCTCGAGCACGCCGCCGCCGACCCCGACGTCGACGAGCTGCGACAGGCCGCCAAAGACGGCGCCGCGCTGGCCGCCGAGCAGATCATCGCGCTGCGCGACATCATCGCCGACCTGCACCCCTCCCTGCTCACCGACCTGGGTCTGGACGCCGCCCTCGAAACACTGGCCGATCGCATTGCCCGGCGACACCCCGAACTCTCCGTCGAGTACCGATCCGAGCCGCCGGGGAGCTCGGAGACGGTCGATACCGCGACCGCGTTGGCCATGTACCGGATCGCGCAGGAAGCACTGACCAACGCCGTCAAACACAGCGGCGCCACCCACATCGTCCTCAGCTTCACCCAGCACGGCACCGACCTCACCCTGCAAGTCACCGACAACGGCACCGGCCTCACCCAGCCCACCGGCAGTACTCCGCCGCGGCGCGCGGCGCGGCCCCGCGACGCAGGCGACTCTGGTGGCATTGGTATTGCTGCCTTGCATGCCCGCGCAGCCCTCCATGACGGCCACATCACCATCGACAGTCCCGCATCCGACCGCCCGGGCACCCCAGGGACCATCGTCACCGCGCATCTGCGCAGCGACCCCCACCGAGTCGTTCGCGAGTCAACGGCGGTGTGATCGGCCGGCGCTCCGGCTACGCCTCAATCGGCTGCGGATTTCCCGCAATTCTTCTGCGGGGTTTCCACAGACTTTCCGCGGGTTGCCCGCAAATTCCTGACTCCGATCGCGGCGAAATGCAGGCTGGGGCCGTTCAAGTTCCTGCCTGCCGAGGTGATCCGTGGCCGTTCCCCTTATCGACCAGGACCGGATCCGCCCTTCGGACCCCACGCGCGTACGCCGAAGTAGGAAACCGGCACCGACACGCCACCCGCAATTCTTTCCGGTGCTGGCGATCGTCGCGACCGCAGCGATCATCCTGCTGTCGTTCCTCAGCGCCGCGGAGAACTCCGAGACCACGAGCAACACGCAGGTCTATCGGATCGACTGGAAAAGCCCCGACGGCACCTGGCAAACCTGGACCTGGGGCGTCGCCACCCTGCCGCAGGCCGCCGCGCGCCGGCAGACCGCCAAGCGCACCTGCCAGCGCCAATCCGCTACCCACACCTGCCGGGCCACCACTGTTGCGGAGTTCGACACCGCGCAGGCCGCCCTCGCCTACCGGCAGACCGCCTGCCGCAACCACACCGCCACCACCGGCCGGGCACCGGCAGGCATGGCCACGTGCGACTGAACCCGCTCGCGCCCCGCACCACCGGCCGCCACCGGGCACCCACGCCCACCGGCTGCGCCTACGGATCACCGCACTGCCACCGCAGCAGACACGGTCTCCGCGGCCTCGCCGCCATGCTGCCGCTGCTGCTCGCCGCGACCGGACTGCTCACCGGCGCGGGCATCCTCCCTGCCGGCAACCGCGAGACCCAGGCTCGCCCGATCCTGCCCGAAAGCGCACCAACCGGCGCTCCGATTCCCGACGCTCAGGAGCCCAGCGCGCCAGCGTCAAACGTCCCGTCTCCAGGTCCGACCGGCCCGCTCCCGAACGACGGCGACCAGCCGCCCCCCGCACCCGCCGTACCCACACCACCAGGCACCTCCCCGATCACCGCCCAGGTCCGCCAGCACGAAGCCGCCACCGAAGCGGTCGCGGAACGCCTCGAAGACGCCCGCGTCGATCTGCAAGCCCTGACCAACGAACAGACCGCCGCCGCCACCAGGCTCGCTCAGGCCGCCAGCGACCTCGACACCGCACGCATCGCAGTGGACACGGCATCCCGCGACTCCTACATCACCGCCGCGCGGCGCCCCGCCGGACTACCGGCCGACCCCCGCGACACCATGTTCGGACACGCCGACGCCCGCTCGGACGCCGCCCTCGCCGCCTTACGCGTCGCCGAAACACGCCACCAGCAGGCCACCGCCGAGTCCGACCGTGCCACCGCGGCCACCGTCCACCAGCAGCAGACCGTCACCGACCTGTCCGCGGACCTCACCCACCGCGGCCAGGAACTCGACAAACTCCGCGCGGCCCACCAGCCGATACTCGCCGCCGACCGGCGCCGCCAGGAAGCCACCGACGCCGCGGACGCCGCCCGCTACCTGCACGACGCGGACGGCCGCGCCGCCGACGCTGCGCTCAAGGCCGTCGAGTTCGCGCTGGCCCAACGCGGAAAGCCTTACGAATGGGGCGCTGAAGGCCCCGACCGCTACGACTGCTCCGGCCTCGTCCAAACCGCCTACGCCCACGCCGGTATCCACCTGCCCCGCACCGCCCGGCCCCAATACCGCGCCACCCCCGCCGTCCCCGTCACCGCGTTACTCCCCGGGGACCTGCTGTTCTTCGCCACCGACAAAACCAACTGGAACACCATCCACCACGTGGCCATTTACCTCGGCCACGGCCGCATGCTCCACGCCCCCACCACCGGCGACGTCGTCCGGATCGCACCGGTCTGGTGGGCCGAGTTCTACGCCGCCACCCGCGTCGTCGTTCCCGCTCCCACAACGCCGGCCGCCAGTCCACACCCCGCCCGGACGCCCACACCCTCGCGCCCAGCCACGCCGACCCGCGCCCCGGTGTCCCCAACCGTGTTCCCGACCGGCCCCGCGGCCACCGCGCCTCCCTCACCCGCGCCCACCACGACGACCGCACCCCCGCTCCCCGCCTCGACACCCGCGGCGCCCGACACACCGGCCCCGGCGCCCTCCGAGACACCCGCGCTGCCCAGCCCCGCACCACCCGCCGTCTCCCCGACTGAGTCACCGCTGCCGTCGCCGAGCCCGACAGCCGCCGCTCCATGAGGACGGACCTAAGCAGCTCGAACGCCCAGAGTCATGCCAACAACGCACCCGGATTTCTCCAGCCGACGTGGGGGTCATTGCGCGCGCGATCGAGAACCACCCGCGCGCGACCACGAAGGAGTGGCATGTCGATAGACCTCTACTTCTGGAAGACCGCGCTGCTCGCAGATCCCGACGTCGTCATGGACCGCCTCGCGATGGACGACGCCTCCGTCGTGCTGCCCGACCCTGCGGTCGCCACGTTCCGGGCGCAGCTCCTGACGCGCTGGCCGGAGCTCGACGATCAGCTCTCACCGGCCGACGCCGACCTCGAAGCGCACTTCGTGATCATGCAAGTGACCTACAGCTGGGATCAGGACGCCATCGACGAGGCGGTCGCGCTGTCTCAACGCCTGGGCGTGTGCCACTACGACCCGCAGACCGGAGACTTCCTCGTTCCAGCCGGCCACCAACCCGCCACGGATCACCTGGCCGGGTCAACTGCCCTGTTCCCGTGGGCCGATCCCGAAGGATCCCCCGACCCCGAGTTATCCGGAACGGGGCCGCTTCCAGCGTGGCCGATCTGGGACGTCGCAACCTCACCACGCCTGCGCCCAGCCCGGCTCACCTACGACGGAGAACTCGTCACCGCGCACCGCGGCGAACAGCTCATCACCCGCCGAGCAGCGGTCATCGTCACCGGCGCACCAGGCCACCTCGACCCCCAACGGCTGACCGCAGCGCTACGCAACGAACTCGCGGCCACGCACGCGCAGTTCCTCGGCATCCCACTCGCCGATTCCCAGCGCTACTACGCCGAACACCTCGACGGCGAAGCCGACTACCCCGCCTACATCCTCGTCGGCGGCACCGCGAGCATCCTGTTCCGGCATCACGCGTTCACCGGGCACGACGTCCTCGTGTCCACCGACCCGGCCTACCCCGTGGCCGTCGCCTACTCACGGCTCGACGAATACCCCGACCTCGCCGCCCTGGACCCGACCGTCTGGAACCGGACCTGACCAGGCCGCGGCCTCACGTCTGTTTTCAATCGAGTGTTGATGGCCATCGACCTGCAGCCACCCGAAGGAACCCCACACCCGATACCCGTCACCACGACCTACCAGCTCACACCCCGGCGGGCCGCCCGTGCCTACCGTGCCTCCCACCGGGTCGTCTTCGGCGTGCTCTGGGCCCTGCTCCTCGCCGGGGGTGTCTGGGCGCTGCTGACCGGCGACCTCAGCTTCCTCGTCGCCGGCGCGGCCGGCATGCTGACCATCGAGGCGCTCCTGCGGCTGCAGTTACGCGCCGCCCGCATCACCCACCGGCCGATCACCCTCGCGTTGGCCGCCAGCGGCTACCACCAGACCTACGGCGACCGATCCGCGTCGCTGACCTGGACCTACTTCACCAACATCCAGCGCCGCGGCGACTTCTGGGTCCTCCGCTGCTCACTAATGTCCGCGCTGTCCATCCCCGCCGACGCCCTCAACGGCGCGCGGACCACCGCGTTCCCCGCCTTCGCCGCCGACCGAGGACTCACCTCTCCCCGCGGCCAGCGCAGCAGCATCACCCGCTGACCCGCCAACCCCACATCCGGAGACAACCGACCATGTACCTCACTACATCGTTTCGCCCCACCGTCGGGCTCGCTCTGCGCGCATTCACCGCCGCCCACCCCGTCGTCCTCACTATTTTCGTTCTGTTCCTCCCCGTGACGCTGCCGGAATCGATCGTCATCGGCGACTACACCGTGGCTCTGGCCGGGGCCGCGCCACTGCTGCTCGTCGTGGCGCTCAGCTGGTGGCAAGTACGGCGAATGTCCCAGCAGAAAACGGCCATCCGCATCGAAATGACCGACACCGACTACCGGCTGACCCAGGCTGACAAGTCCGCCTCCATCACCTGGACCAACTTCCGCAGCGCCCGCCGGCGAGCCGGCTGCTGGGTACTACGCTGCTCACCCCTCGTCGCGACCACCTTCCCCACATGCGCCCTCGATCCGGCGCAGACCGCGACGTTCATCGCCTTCCTCCGCGACCGGGGACTGCTCCCGCGGAACACGACCGTTCCCACACCGTGAACCTGACCGAATGCTGGCTGGTCCAGCCGAGGTGATCGCCGACAACTCGGGCACCTCGGCCAGTACCGCCTCGGACAGGTCACCGCCCGGCAGCTCACCGAAGCCTCCGCCGTCCTCGCGCAGCAGCGCAACCGCTACGGCGAACCGCTCGCCGGCTCCACCCTGCACCAAGTGAAGGCCACGCTCCGGGCGGCGTTCAACGCCGCGATCCGCGAAGACCTCATCACCGACAACCCCGCCCGCCGCATCGAACTCGCCCCCGCCCGCCGCCCGCACGCGGTGGTTTGTGCCGAACCCCGCGTCCAGACCTGGCGGCGCACCGGCGAACGCGAACCGGTCACCGTGTGGACCGCTGGCCCGGGCAGAAGCTCTACCTCATCGTGGACGACTTCTCCCCGCACAAGCATCCCGGGGTCACCACCTGGACCGCGGACAACGACGTGGAGCTGGTGTTCCTCCCGACGTATGCGTCCTGGCTGAACTGGATCGAGGCGCACTTCGCCGCGCTGCGCTAATTCGCGCTCAACGGCACCGACCACGCACCGAGCAGGACACCGCGATCGGCGACTACGTCCGCTGGTACAACCGGCGCGCCCGGCCCAAAACCAGATTCGCCATCAACTCACGAATCCGAGAACCCGGTTACGGGGCCAACGTTGCCTGACGCGGCACTAGCGGCGTCATGCATCGCCCCCGCAAGACACGCTGCCTCGTCGGAACTCGTACCGTCGCTGAACCGCGCCGTACTGCTGGAAGGTTCCACTCGACCGACCTCCGGCACGCTCCAGAAGCTGCGCTGAGCGCCGGTTGGCGTCCTGGGTGACCGCGATCAGCAGGTTTTCGTCCGTGGCAGCGAAGAACCATGAGACCAGGGCGGTGAGCATTTCGGACGCCAGCCCGAGGCCCCAGTAAGCACGATCGAACTGGTAGGAGATCTCCCACGGCCCGCGTTTGCGCCGAAGATCTCCGCTGCCGATCACCGCACGCTCGGCCAGGATCTCGACGACAAAGTCGCCCCAGCTGCCATCCGCAACAATTCGAGCAGCGCGCCGCTGGGCGTCGTCCGTGCCGAGTGGACCGCCGACGAACTGCCGTACGTCCTCGTCGGTGAACAGCGCGACGAGCGCGGCCTCGTCGCCGTGCTGCGGGCGGCGGACACGAACCCGGGACGCGGTCAGCGGCGCCGGTAGCCATTCCACGTCGTCCATTCGGCCCTCCTTCGCCGACCTCGGTGCGTGCTTCAGCTCAATTCTCTCCGCCATTCGCGATGGAGTCGGGCTTCGACCGCGCCGCCGTGCCCTGAGCTCTCGTGCCGTCAGTCGTCCACGGGAGGAACAGCACGCTGAGGAGGCACAGCCCCGCGGCGACGCCCAGGGACCAGCGCAGGGAGAGCGAGCCGGCGAGCAGGCCTCCGACCGCGATGCAGATCGGCTGGAACCCGCGGGAGCTGGCCGACCACGCGGTCCCCACGCGCGCCATCAGCTCGTCCGGCGTCACGGTCATCCGGTAGGTGGCGAAGAGCGGGTTGAACGCGCCGGCCGCGACCAGCAGCACGAACTGGGACACGCCCAAGACGTTCAGCGCTCCGGTGCCCTCGCCGAGGAAGGGCAACGGAATTAGCCCGACCGTCCGGCCGGCGCCGAAGATCAGCAGACAGCGCCGCCGCCCGAGCTTCGACGCGATCCGTGGCACGAGCAGCGCCCCGACCAATCCACCGACGCTGGGTATCCCGAGCAGGAGCCCGTACTGGAACGCCGACGCGCTCAGGTCGGACAGGACCAGCACCGCGACGAGCGGCACGGTCCACAGGTACGCGCCGCCGAAGAGCAGCGCGTTGAGATACAGCCGCCGCAAACCCCGGTGCCCCAGGATCAGCCGCCACCCGGCCCACAGCCGCCGATTGAAACCCGCAGAGGGATCGCTGCTCGGTGGAGCGTCCGGCCGTGTCCGCGGAACGCGCCGGAGCAACAGCGCGGAGACCAGGAAGCTGCGCCCATCGGCCAGGAGCGTGACGGTCGGGCCGACGACGCCGATCAGCGCGCCCCCGATCGGTGGACCGACCGCCGACGTCGTCCAGTTCACCGAGTCCAGCCGCGCGTTCGCCACCACCCGCGACTCCGCCACCACCACCGCCTTGACGAACGCCGACCCGGCCGCGGCTGACGCGATCGAGCAAGTAGTCACCGTCGCCGCCACCACGCACAGATGCAGATAGGTGAGCCGGTCGACCACCGCAACGAGCGGCACCGAGAACAAGGCGAGGAACTGCACGACGTCGGCGACGATGAGCGCCCTGCGTTTCTCTCCACGCTCGATCACCGCGCCCAGCGGCAACGAGAGCAGCGCGCTGGCGACCAAACCGACCACCGCCAGCAGCGACACCTGCAGCGGACCGGCTTGCAGCACCACGATCGCGACGAGCGGAAGAGCACCCGCACCAAGCGCTGACCCAGCCGCGCTGACCGTGTAGGAATGCCAGAACCGAGTGAAAGGGCGCCCGAGTTCTCGGCCAGCCACCCCGCTGCCGATCTGCACTCGCAGTTGCGTCCCTTCTCGCTGTCGAACGCATTCACCGAGAAACTCGGCCGCGCCAGCATTGCGTTTCGGCTGCTCGCAGAATTCAACCGCCGCGACCCGCGTGCGCCGGCCTTCGCCAGCTCACCACGCCCATGGGCGCACTCACCTAAGGCTGTGGCGGGGGTGGCTTAGCCGGTGATGCTTCAATCCTCCATGCCGACCCAGGTAGCCATTTCTCGAAGGGTGCCTGATGCGTACCGTTCGGCGTACGCCAGCGCGTGCATGGTTTCGCGCACCATCGGATGATTCCGGGTCTGCTGGGGACTGACCCTGCGCGCGAGCAGGAGTTCCCCCAGCGCCCGAGCCCGGTCACCGTGGTAGACGGCAGCGCGCGCGGCATCGATATGAAAATGACCGATGCGTTCCGGGGCGGTGTAGTCAGCCGGCGGATGTACGTCGTCGGCGGCCGCGAGTGCTGTCGCGCCGTCCTGAAGCTCGACCGCTAGGCCGACGCGCCAGATGGCCACGCTCGTTCGTCCGAACACCAGCCGGTAGTCATCGCGCTCGGGAACGTCGAGCCGACCCACCGCGTCGACGGCTTCGCGATGATGGGTCCACGCGGTGTCCGCGTCTCCACTGCGGGCGGCGATGAGGCCCGCTTTGAGATGCAGGTTTCCCCAGACCGCCCAGACCGCAGGGTCTGCCGTGCTGCCGGTCAGCAGCGTTTCGACGTCGTCGATCGCGGCGTTCACCGTCCGGCGCGCGCCGGTCCATTCCCCGACGGCAGCCAGCTCTCCGGCGAGTTGGTAGTCACCGACGCGTTGGGCGAGCCAGTCGTCGGACTGATCGGCCGCCCACAGATACCGATCGGTGATGCCCTGCGAGAGGTCTCCATGTCCGAGCCGCCAAACCAGTTGGCCGGCAGCGGCGTAGGTCTCGGCGAGCAGCCCGTAGGCGGCGTTTCGATCCGGGCCGGGCGCGAAGTAGTGCGTGGCAGCACGGAGCTCAGCCAGGAGTCCCGGTGCCGTCGCGCCGAGCGTGGTGAGGTCCGATCGGTGCCGCGCGGCGGACAGGGCAGCGACCGACGCGCGCAGTTCGCATAGCGGCCGTGGCCGGGGATCGTCCTCGGCCGGAGGAAGGCGGTAGGCGGCCAGTTCCCGGCGTAGCGGGGCGAGTGAATGACGGCTGATTAGGTCAGCGGCTTCATCTCGGTAGGGCTGGCCGGTCAACCGTGGCTGCGCGACGTCGAGGGCACGCGCCACCGCGGCGATGAAGCCAGGCGAGGCCGGCACCACACCGCGTTCCACCTGCGACACCAAGCTTGTGGATACGCTCGCTCGCTGGGCTAGCGCCTTCTGCGTCATGCCCAGGAGGGTCCGGAGGAGTTTGACCCGCGCGCCCACCCGATCGTCCTCGCGCATCGCCGTCTCCCTGTTCGTTGCCTCCTGCGGACCAGCCTTCAGCGGCTCATCTCCAGCATGGCCGTCCACCGCCCCGTTGGCGACCGTTCCCCCGTCCCAGGGAATTCTTTGCGACTTCTTTGCGACTCGAACGCGTGGTCGCCAGGCCACTGTGGGTGACAGCGCCGGTACCGCACCGGGCCGGCGTCGCCCGCTGCCGCGTGGACCGTGAAGAGGCTGAGCAGCCTCCATGTCCCCGGCCCAAGCGAAACTCCGGCTACCGGAAGGTGACCGATCGATGCTGAACTCCCCGGACGAGGCGAGCGGGATCGTGTCTCGCGGCGCAGCTGGCCGTGTCGCGCTGGTCGGCGAACGGCCACACCACGAAGAGGCCGCGGCCTGTGCCGCCGGCATGCTCACGGCGCTTGACGTGGACCTGGACGACGAGCACCGCCGCGACACGCCGGCCCGCCTGGCCCGCGCATTGGCCGAGATGCTCACGCCGCCGGCGTTCGACCCCACGACCTTTGACAACGCCGATGGCTACGACGAGCTCGTGGTGGTCGAGGCCATCCCGTTCCACAGTCTGTGCGAGCACCATGTGCTGCCGTTCGTCGGCACCGCGACGATCGCCTACCTGCCCGACCAGCACATCGCCGGGCTGTCCAAGTTGGCCTGGGTCGTGCAGCTGTTCGCCCGCTGTCTGCAGGTCCAGGAGCGGATGACCGGTCAGATCGCCGACTGGCTGGTGGAGAACCTCCGGCCGCGGGGCGCGGCGGTGCTGCTGCGCGCCGAGCACCTGTGCATGAGTCTGCGCGGCGCCCGCGCTCTAGGTGCGGTCACCACGACGTCCGCCTGCCGTGGAGCGCTCGCCGAAGACCGCCCGCGCCGGCGCGAGTGGCTGGAGCTGGTCGCCACGCTCCCCCGCTGACCTGGCCCTGACCTCTGCCCGACCACCAGCACGAGGACACCCTCATGAGTCGATACGCCATCGGGAAGTCCTTCGCGTTCAGCGCCAGCCATCAGCTCCCTGGCCTGCCTGAAGGACACCAGTGCGGCCGCCTCCACGGCCACAACTACACCGTCGAGGTAGAGCTGGAGGCCGAGACGCTTGAGTTCCCGGGGTTCGTCACCGACTTCGGGGACCTCGCGCCGTTCAAGGCGTACCTGGACGCGACGTTCGATCACCGTCATCTCAACGATGTTCTCGACGAGCCGCCCACCAGTGAGCGCCTCGCCGCGCATCTCGCGACCTGGCTGGAACGCGAGCTCTTGCCGCAGGTCGGTGGACGGCTGGTGTCCGTTCGTGTGTCGGAGACGCCGACGAGCTGGGCGAAGTTCTCCCCGAGTCCTGGCGGCGGGTCATGACCGCGGCCGCCGCTGCACCGGCGCCGACCAACGCCGAGGTGACGCTGCGGGTCGCCGAGCTGTTCGGTCCGACCCTGCAGGGCGAGGGCCCGTCGGCCGGCCAGCGGGCCGTCTTCGTGCGCCTGTCGGGGTGCAACCTCGACTGCGGCTGGTGCGACACCCCCTACACCTGGGACTGGGCCCGGTTCGACCCCGCGCAAGAGTCGCGGACTCTCCCGGTGCAGGCCGTGCTGGACTGGATCCTCGGCCGCGACACCGATCTCGTCGTGATCACCGGCGGCGAACCGCTCATCCAGCATGCCCGCCTGACCCCTCTCGCCCAGGCGCTGGCCGCGGCCGGGCGGCGCATCGAGATCGAGACCAACGGCACGATCGCGCCCCCCGATCGCCTCATCGAATGCGTGGAGCGGTTCAACGTCTCTCCCAAACTCGGCGGATCCGGTGTCCCGATCGGGCGCCGGATCCGGCCCGCCGCCCTCGAGGCGCTGCGCGGCACCGGTAAAGCGGTGTTCAAGTTCGTCATCGGCGCCCCCGAGGACCTCGCGGAACTCGCCGACTTGCAGGCGCGCTTCGGCCTCGCGCCGGTATGGGTCATGCCGCAAGGTACGCACCCCGCTGACGTCGTGGAGGGCCTTCGCGCGCTCGCCGAGCCGACCTTGGCGCACGGCTGGAACCTCAGCTCCCGCCTGCATGTCCTGGTGTGGGGTGATCAACGTGGCCGGTGACTCTCAACCGCACATGCTGGGCTGGGTCGACTTCGAGCGGGCCGTCGCCGACCTGGCCGATCAGGTCCGCGCCGACGGGGCACCGGAGGTGGTCGTCGGCGTCCTGCGCGGCGGCATGGTGCCCGCCGTCGCACTGGCACACACGCTGGCCATCCGCGCGGTCCGCGCGGTCGAAGTCGTCCACACCGCCACCGACGACACCAATGCCACCAAGTACGACCGGCCCCAGGTGTTCAACCCAGCGAGTCTCGGCAACCTAGCAGGGCTCGACGTACTCGTCGTCGACGACGTTGCCGGGACCGGCGACACCCTTAAGACCGCCGCCGCGCTGGCCATTGACGTCGGCGCCGCCCGGGTCCGGACCAGCGCCTGGATCGTCAACACCGCCAACTGGCGTCTGTCGACAGCGCCGGAGCAGGCGCTGACCTACATCGCCGCCACCGTCGAAGGATGGGTGGTCTTCCCGTGGGAGAAGCAATGAGCGCGACCGCCGCCCGATCCGACACCCCGACCGAGACGGGCGTGGACGATCGCCACCTGACCCGGCCCGGCACCCCCATGATCGGGCCCTATAGCACCAACCAGATGGACGACTTCTACGCCGCGCTCAGCCGCGGTGAGGCCAAGCCGTCGGGCCTGATGAATCTCCTGCAGCACCTCCTCGTCGCCGAGCAGTGCGCGCCAGGTTCCCGGGTACTGGATGTGTGCTGCGGCCGCGGACTGGCGTTACCGCTGCTCTACCGCTACGCCCCGCAGATCGCCGGATACGTCGGACTGGACATCAGCACCGACAACCTCACCGAAGCCCGCGACCGGATCGACGCTCTGCGCACCGCGTACGGCGACCTCTTCCCGGTGAATTTGCTGGAGTGCGACGTGGCCGAGCCCTGGCCGGCGTTGCCCTCGTTCACCGTCGCCCTCTACACCTCCGCCCTGGAGCACCTGCCGTTCGAACTCGGCGCGCAGAGCCTGCGCAACACCGCCGCGGCGCTCGCGCCCGGCGGCGTGCTCTACCTCTCCACCCCCGCGGCCGTCGGTCCCCCGCCCCGTCCGCTGCAGTACCGGGTCCACGTCTACGAGTGGTCCCGCGACGAGGTCGAGCAGGTGGTCAGCGACGCCGGCCTGATCGTCGAGGACGTGATCGGCCTGCTGCCACCCGAACGCGACGTGGTGGAGGGTGCGCTCGCCGGTCGGTACGGCGACGCCGCGGCCGACTGGTATCGCGATCTGGCCGACCGTGTGCCCGCTGCGCTGTTGGATGCAGTCTCGGCCGTCGCCGTGCCTGACGTGGCTACGGAGCTGCTGTTCGTCTGTCGGAGGCCGGCATGACGCGCGGCGCAGCGCTGAGCGCCATGTTCCCGGGCAGCGGGCGGCTGTGGGTGAGCATCGAGGGAATCAACGGGGTCGGGAAGACCAGCGCGGCCCGCGCGGCCGCCGTTGCACTCGGGGCGCGGTGCCTGCTGCTCGACGAGCTCACCGACTCCGCCGGCAACACGCTGCCCGCCCAGGTCATCGCCGCCCTCGGCCAGGAGAACGACCCGTTCCTGCGCGCCGGCCACCCGGTCGTGGAGACCCTCGCGCTGCTCGCACTGCAGGTCCGTAAGGCCGAACGACTAGCAGTACAGGACCTGACCGGGGTCGAGGTGATCCTCGAGGACCGCGGCGTGGACTCCATCGCCGTCTACCAGGCTGCGATCCTCTGCGCCCAGGACCCCGGAGCGTCTCCCGAGCCCGTCCTCCGCCACCTGCTCTCCAGCGGCCGGCGCTGGCGGCCGCTGCCGGACGCGACCCTCCTGCTACTCGGCGACACCGCGGTCTGCGCGCTGCGGTTCGCCGACCGGATCGGGCATCCGCTGGCGACCGCGGACCTGCGGCTGCTCGAACAGATCGACGCGCTATATCGGACAATCGCCGCGGCCGATCCCGGCCGCTACGTCCTCGTCGAGGTGACCGGCCTGTCGCGGGAGCAGACGGCCGCAGCCGTCCAGGAGACTGTGGCGGCCCTGCTGGATCGGCGGGCCGCGCATGCCTCGTGACGTGACCCTGCTGTGGGGCCTGCGCTCTCCGTGCGCGTTCGGCTGCCCGCACTGCTACTTCGGCACCATCGAGGAGCACAAAGACAACCCGCCGGGGCAGCTGGGTGTGCTGTCGCACCTGTCTCGCTCCGACCTGCCCGGCGAGGCGTTGACGGCCTTCGCGCGCACGCTGGCCGGCTCGGACGTCGAGCGGGTGGTCATCGCCGGCGGCGAGCCGCTGGACTGGCCCGGCGCGCTAGAGCTCATCGCTCTGATCAAGGAGGCGGGCTGCCAGGTCGTCGTCGCCACCAACGCCATCCCGCTCACCCGCCCGCACGTCGCCGAGCGCCTCGTCGCGCTCGGCGTCGACGGCGTGTCCGTGTCCCTCGACAGCGCGGACGCGGACGCCAACGACCGGATGCGGCCGTCGCGGTCGGGCCGTCTCGGCTACCACGACGTCCTCCACGGCATCCGTGCCCTGCTGCAGGCGCGCGCCGGAGGGCCCGCGCCCAGGGTCGGGGTTTACACCGTGGTCATCCGATCCCGGCCTCAGGAAATCACCGGCATGGCGCGGCTGGCCGCCGACCTCGGCGTGGACTATTACGTGCCGCAGCCGATCTCCCTCGCACCCGACCACACGCTCTTCTCCCAGATGGCCCACACCCCTGCCGACGTCGATGATGTCGCCGAGCAGCTCGACGGCCTTTACCGCGATCCCCACGGGCTGGTCCTGCCCGACCCCTCCTACGTCCAGCGGTTCCTCGCTGCGATCTCCACCCACGACAGCGGGCACGTACCCGACTGCTTCGGCGGCGCGCGTCTGTTCTTCATCCAGCCCGACGGCCTGGTCTGGGATTGCCCGTCCGACCGCCGCATCGCGGCCACGTCACCCGAGCATCGACGTAGCATCCGCGGCGCCGACGCCCGCACGCTGTTCGCCGCCCGGCCGGCATGCACGAACTGCGCGCTGTTCAGCCGGGACTGCGTGAACATGTGGCCGCTCGTGCTCGACATGCCGCGGCTGCTCAACGCGGAGGTTCCGCGATGACGCTCCCCCCGATCCCCAACACGCGACAGCCACTCGCCGACCAGCTCACCGCTCTCCTCGAGCAACTGCCCGACCCGAGCGGCGGGCCGAACACCGGGCAGCTGGAGCAGGAGCTGGCCGAGGCCTTCGACGTTCCGCACGCCGTGGCGGTCGCCTCCGGCACCGCGGCGCTACACGTCGCGCTGGCGGCCTGCGGCATCGGGCCCGGCGACGAAGTCCTCGTCCCGGCGCTGACCGTCGTCATGACCGTCGCGCCGCTGGCCGCCCTCGGGGCAACCCCGGTGTTCATCGACAGCGACCCGGACACTCTGGACCTGGACTTCGACGACGCCGTCCGCAAGCTCACCGCGCGGACCCGCGCGATCGTTCCGGTGCACCTCTGGGGCCGGATGGGCGACCCCGCCGCTCTCACGGCATTCGCCCAAGAACACGGCCTGGCCGTCATCGAAGACGCCGCGCAGGCCGCCGGCAGCGCCCGCAGCGGACAGCGCGCCGGAACGCTCGGGGCCGTCGGCTGCTTCAGCATGAAAGACGGCAAGATCCTGTGGAGCGGCGAGGGCGGCTTCCTGCTCACCGCTCGCCCCCAAGTCGCCGAGCACGCGGCGGCGTTCCGTAGCCACTGGCAACCGGCGCCCCCCGGCCAGGCACCGCTCAGTCGCCTGGCCACCAACGCCCGCCTCGCCGCTCCCCTCGCCGTGATCGCCCAGGCCAACCTCCGTCGCCTGCCGAGCCTGCTCGCGCGACGCCGCGCCCAGACTCAGCACCTGATCGGCGCGTTGCAGCAGGCACCCGGCCTGAGCCCGCTCGCGCCGGCCCCGGGCGAGGAGTGGAACGGCTTCGCCCCGCTGGCGCACATCGACCTGCCCCGCCCGCGGGCGTTCGCCCAGCACCTCGCCCAGCAAGGAGTGCCCAACTCCACGGGCAGCTTCCGCCTCGTCCCCTGCGACACCCGGCCCATGTTCACCAGCACCAATCCGTGCCGCGGCGCCGCCCACGTCCTCGACCACACGCTCGCCGTGGTCCTCACCGAACACGACACCGAGACCACCCTCGACCGCCACGCCGCGGTCATCCTCCGGGAGGCCGACGCATGGACTGGGTGACCACGAGCCTGCCCGCCGACCCGGATCGCGCCGCACCGATCCCACCGGAGCCGCCGGGCACAGTCCTGCCGGACGTCGGCCCGGCACCGTACCGCTCCAGCCCTTTTCTCGGGCCATCGGCACCGATACGCCCCGACTGCGCCCGCGGTCCGCTGATCTCGATCGACGGCATCACCGGAGTCGGCAAGACCTACCTGACCCACCGGGTCCTCGCGCTCCTCGAAGAACCACCGCTGCTGCTCGACGGATTTTCCCAGCGCGAGGACGGGCGCCCTGGACTGGGCGAAGCTCTGCTCCGCGCCCTCTACCAGGCCAGCGCCGGAGATCCGTTCCTGCGCGGCGGCACGCCCCTAGCCGAGACACTGCTGTTGCTGGCGATCAAGCGCCACGACTTCGACACCGTCCTGCCCGGGCTCTCGCGCGGGTGTGCCGTCCTCGAAGGTCGCAGCGTCGACTCCACCGCCGTCTGCCAGGCGCTGCTGCTCGACCCCGATGACGCGGACGCCGCCTTGGACACGGCGATCGATTTGCTGGAGCTGGCCGCGTCCTACCGGCCGCTGCCCGACCTCACGATCCTCGTCACCGACGACGCCGATCAGGCTGTCGAGCGCGCACAGCGGCGCGACCAGCGCGTTTTCACCAGCGAACAGGGCACGTTCATGCGACGGGCGGGCGCGCTCTTCGAGCAGGTCGCCGCCGCGGACCCGGCTCGCTACCGGGTGGTGGACCGGCGCCATGTCGGCGAACAGGTGGCGACTGAGCTGATCAGGCATTGGATTCTCGGCGCCGGAACCAACCTGGCCTGTGTTCGTGAGTCGTGGCAGGACCTGGCAGTCCGGTGCATCTTCTGCGGCCGACGCACCGGCTCGGTGACGTCGTGAACGAAGCAGTTCGGCCGTCGACCTCGTCTGGACCTGCCGCACCGTGCAGTTGCGTACCGGCGATCCCTGCTGGCGTTGACGCGGTGGTGTTCGACTTCGATGGCACCCTCGCCGACACCACCTCCCTCCACGAACAGGCGCTACGCGCAGCGCTCGAGCCCTACGGCCTCGGCCTCGACCCTGACTGGTATCGCCGCCACGTCGGCCTCTCGATCCATGACCTGCTCACCGCTTTGTCTGGTAGCGCGCAGCTGCCGCACCAGGACATCGTCCAAGACAGCCGCGCCCACCTGCTGGCCGAGCTGCACCGCATCACCCCCATCCCGTGCGTCGGGTCGCTCCTGCGCACCGCCCGCCAGGCCGGACTTCCCTGCGCCGTTGCCTCGGGCGCCAGCAGGCTGCTCGTCCATCCCGGGATCGACGAGCTCGGTCTGCGGCATGAGTTTACGGCCGTCGTCGCACGCGAAGACGTTCCCCGCGGCAAACCGGCCCCCGACCTGTATCTCGCGGCGGTCCGGCGCCTGGGAGTCCCGCCGGAGCGCTGTCTCGCCGTCGACGACGCCCGCGACGGCGTCGCCTCCGCCCGCGCGGCCGGCCTACCCGTCCTCACGCTGGCCGACGGCCACCTGACCGACGCCGCCGAAGCATTCGGTCGGGCCGAACCGATCACCACGGCAGCCGACGATGTCTCGCCGGATCGCGCGGCGCCCCGCTCAGCAGATCCCACAGACCGACAGCCCTGATGCCGCCATCCCAGAGGGGAGCAGGATGCCCGTCCTCCACTCGACCAAGAACCTCACGATCGTCGATCCGCCGACGGCGACGAAGGAAGGTGTCGGGATCTTTGAATACACCGACCACTACACGGTGTTCCATTACGGCCGAATGCCCGACCTGATCCCCGGGAAAGGCGAGGCCACCTGCCGGATGGCCGTCTTCAACTTCGCGATGTTGGAGGCGGCGGGTGTGCGCACCCATTTCCGCCGGTTCCTCGCCCCCAACCGGATCGAAGTCGACCTCGCGTTGGTTCCACCGCCCGCACCGCAGGCACCGGTTGCGGGAAGCCGCCTGATTCCGCTACTCGTCCTTGTTCGCAACGCTCTTCCTCAGGGGAGCTCCGTGCACAGGAGGCTCGCGGCCGGCACGCTGAGGCTTGCCGATGCCGGGCTGAGCAGCATCCCGGCGGTCGGCGAGCAGTTGCAACGTCCGCTTATCGAGTACGCGACGATGCGCGAAGACGTCAATCGGATCATCGGCGAGCCCGAGGCGCGGCGTCTGGCCGCTCTCACCGACGACCAGCTCCAGGAGATGCGCGACACGACCCTCATGGTCAACGAGGTGCTGACTGCACACGCCCGCCAGCTCGGACTGAGCCACTCCGACGGCAAACTCGAGTACCTGCTCACCGGCGACGAGCGCCTCGTACTGGCCGACAGCCCGGGAACGCCCGACGAGAGCCGCCTGTTGTTCAACGGCGTTCACTGCGGCAAGCAGGTGCTGCGCAACTGGTACGTCAACAACGGGCTCGAAGTCCCCGTCGACCAGCTAATCGCCGACGGCGTGCCGCGCAGCCAGTGGCCGACTCCGGCGTCGCTGCCGCCGGAGTTCGTGGCGGTGATGTCGGACCTGTACCGCTCGCTGAGCGAAACCTGGACCGGGCTGCGCCTCTGGAACATACCGGACCTGCACGCCGCCACGAAGGCCGTCGTAGAGGTCATCGGGCAGTGAGTGCCTCGCCGCCTGCACGGATATCGCAGCGCCGACGGCTGGGGCATCCTTCCCCCATGCCAGAACAGCAGCAGCCACCTCACGAATGACGAGGACGACATGGGCGGATTGACAGAAGATCCCGCGTTCCTCGCGAGAACGTTCGTGGTCATCGACTTCGAGGCGACAACGCCCACCGGTCGCCCGGCGCAACCTATCGAGGTCGCAGCTCTCGCTCTCCGATACGAGCAAGGCGCGTGGCAGCCGGTCGGCCGCAGCACCTCCTTGATCCGACCGCCCACGTTCGCCGGCCTCACACCCGCCGACACTGCCCAGACCGGCATCACCGCCGAGCAGCTAGCCCATGCGCCCAGCCCTGCCGAGGCGCTCGGGGCACTGGATCGGCGATTCACCGGCAGCGGCCGGTATTTGCTGGTCGCTCAACACGCCGCGACCGAGGCGGGCATCATCTACAACCAGCGCGAGCACTGCCCGGCACTGGCCCGGGTGGATCTGCTCGACACGATCCCGCTCGCCAAACACGTCGTGCCCGGCCTGCCGACCTACCAGCTCGACATGCTGCTGGCGCACTACTCCATCACGCGGCCGCCGGATCGCCACCGCGCCTACGCCGACGTCGATGTCACCGCCCAAGTGTTCTTCCGGCTCGTCGAAGCCGCGGACGAGGACGGTTCGATCACTGACCTCGCGGGGCTGGTGAAGATCGCCGGCCGCACCGCCAAGTGCAATGTCCCCGTCCAAGCCGAATTGTTCGACGTCGATGCTCGGACGGACTGAACCCATGCTCGAAGCGATCCGAGGAAGGGCGGTACCTACCTGATGATCATGGGCGAAGCCGACCGTGTCGAAGTTCCGTTCTGGTTCGATCCGCTGTGCCCCTGGGCGTGGATTACCTCCCGGTGGCTGCTCGAAGTCGAGCAGGTTCGGCCAGTACGCGCCGACTGGCGGATCATGTCGCTGGCCTACCTCAACCTCGTCCAACGCGAGGGCAAAGGACTCGGCGAGGACTACCTCGAGCTGATGAAAAAGGCCTGGGGTCCCGTCCGAGTCTGCGCAGCAGCCGCCGAACACGCCGGCCCGAGTGTTCTCGGGCCGCTCTACACCGCGATCGGCACCCGGCTCCACAACCAACGACGGCGCGATGATTCCACCGTCATCACCGAAGCCCTCGCCGCGGCGGACCTGCCGGTCTCGTTGGCCACCGCCGCCGCCAGCACGGGGCTCGACGAATTGATTATCGCCTCGCACCACAAGGCGTTCGACGACGTCGGCCTCGATGTCGGGACCCCGATCCTGCGCGTCAGCGACACCACGCTCTTCGGCCCTGTAATCACGCCGGCACCGCGGGGAGAAGCCGCCGGACGACTCTGGGACGGCCTCGTCGCGGTGGCCGCCACGGACGGCTTCTTCGAGCTGAAACGGACCCGGAGCCGCAAGCCGTCCTTCGACTGAACCACCCTGGCCCCCGTGCGAACGGCGCGAATTGCACCCACTCAGAGACTGCCGACCATCGCGATGCGTCATCCGCTAGACGGACCCCCACGATCGGTTAACCGATCGTGGGGGTGCTGACTGCTCGTGCGATACGAGGCCCGACCACCTGCTCGGCTGCAGCGAGCGGGTACCAGGCCGCACCTGTCACCTCCGCCTCCTGGAGGAGACCTATGTCCCCGTCAGCGGTGGTGAAAGCGAAGCCGATGTCCAGGTGGTAGTGCTCCGGCTCGTCCTTCTGCGGGCGCGCAGGGACCCTCCCGTACTCGACGTAGACCGGTGTCTGCGACGTCGGCACGACGGTGTCGGCCTTGATCCCGGTCTCCTCGATCAGCTCACGCTTTGCCGCCTCGATCAACGATGCGTCGGTCGGCTCCAGATGACCGCCAGGCTGAAGGGGAATTCCATAGGAACGATGGTCTACGAGCAGCACCGTCGCGGAGTCCCGAACCAGCAGCGCGCCGGCGGTGACGTGCATCCGAAAGTTTCGCCGCGACGCGAAGTCGCCTCCTTGAGCCAGTAGTTGCATCGGCTCCGACAGCAGCTCAGCTTCTTCCGGATAGCGCTCGAGGTAGCTGGACAGTGCGCCCAAGATGTCTGTGTCACTGACTGCCACGGGCCGCCTCCGCGTCCGCCTTGAAGCCAAAACCGAGCAGCATCTTCGCCGGTGTAGGAGCAACGTAAGGCGACACAGGCGACTCCATTGAAGGCGCGTCACATGAGGAGGCAATTAGCTTACAAAATCTCACTACTTACCAGCAGTCCACAGCGCCCGACGCGGCTGCCCGCCAGGCGCCGCGTCCCGGACTGCCTGGCTCAGGCTGAGCTCGTCGATGATGTGCTCCAACCCCCAGCGGTCCGTGCAGGCCCGCGCGGCGCGCGAGAGGCGCAAGGTGTCGATCAGGCCGGCAGCCCGCAGACCCGGGATGCGCCGCGAGGGCAGTCTCTAGTCGACGCCGACGTTGTGCCCGACGATCCATCGGCCGTCGAGCATGCCGGCAACGACGCCGGCGGTCGAGCTCCAGCGGGGCGCGGCCGCCAGCGTGGTATCGGTGAGCCCTGGCGAGATCCAGGGACGTCGGGGCACCGACCGATCCGGGTTGACCAAGGTGCTGAAGGCCGCGGCCAGGTTCGGCGCCGGACCGCCAAAGGGAATGGCGGCGATCTCCAAGATCGCCTCGCTCGTCCCGTCCTGGGCTCCGGTCCCCTCGAGATCGACGGCGGCCAGCGGTTCGGCATGCCAGGGCAGGTACTCCACCAGATTCCTCGCCCGAGTCGATCAGTCCGTCGTCGTGTCAGCGCTCGAACGCAGCCCGGAACGGGCCGGTTGTATACACGGCGCCCGGAGGTCGTTCCAGCTACCACGTGACAGCGAGCACCGCATGGCCCTCTCGATGCGGTGTTCGCCCGCACGCAGAGGCAGTGCATCTGCGTGCGGGCCAGCGGGGACCAGGTCGCATCTGTACCGTTCGGCTTCGACCGTGATGGGTTGGTCACGGAGGCCACTCGCACGGTTCGACGACTATGCTCGCGATGTGCCAATGGGAACAGACCAGCACCTGTATCTCGGACTGCAGCGCCGGGCTGGCCCTACCCGGCGAGGGTTACCGTAAGCAGGTCCGATCTATTGAACGCGTCCGACGCACTGGGAGGTCGGGACATGGACTCTGACCGGCAGCCCCCACAGCTACCCGAACTGCCACCTGACGCCAGTATTCCCGAGCGAGTCCGCTGGGCCCGTCAGTACGCCGGACTGACGCAGCAAGAACTCGCAGGGCGCCTGAATTACTCGCCTTCCTGGGTCCGCCACCTAGAAGCCGGACGCGGACGCGACCCCCAGCCAGCCGTACTTCAGCGCATCGCCGAAGTCTGCAAAGTCGACCCCGGGCGTCTACTCGGACGTCGCACTACCGTGAGCACGGCACCCGACCCGAGCCACGAGCACCCATTGATCGCCCCGATACGACGCGCGATGGTCGGTCGCCCGACCGGCGACGCCTGGGAGGTCGAGCGACTCGACCGTGTAGTGGGCGACCTGTTCAACACCTGGCAATCTCGCAGCGCGACGCGCATGGTCGATGTCGCCCGCGAGCTTCCCACGGTCGTGACTCAGCTCCGACTACATGACGGGAACCAGGAAGCAGCTGGCCCAGTTACGGCCGGATGGCACCTGGTGCGAGCCGCCGGCAAGAAACTCCACGGCCTGGACCTAACCCACGTCGCAGCCGACCGGGCGGCGCGCGTCTCGCTCAACTCCGGCGACCTCGGGCTGGAAATGCTCGCAAGCTGGAACGCCGGCCAGGCGACCTCGCACGCCGGATGGACGGAAGAGGCCCTATTCATCGTCTCCGAGGCGATCGAGGCAGGGCGTCCGTACATCGCCGACGGCCCAACATCACTCCGCGCGATCTGGGGAAACCTCCACCTCAGCGCGGCAGTCCTTCGCGGCCGAATGGACGACTTTGACCGCGCAGACGAACTCCTGACCGAAGCAGACCGGATCGCAGCCACGACCGGCGAACACAACGCCTACCGAGCTGCATTCGGTCCGAGCAATGTCGGCATCCACGCGCTCACGATGTGGATGGAAGCAGGCCGATACGACCGGGCGCGAAAGATCGCCGATCAAGTCGATGCCACCCGTAACCCCAGCATCGAGCGACAATTCGCATACGCCCTGCACTCGGCAGCGATTTATGTCGGTCTCAAGCAGGACGTGGCGGCGCTCGCGATGCTCCAGCGCGCCTGGGCAGCCACCCCGGAAGAGACCACCCTGAACCCGCTCGCGCGTCAACTGGTTGGCGGACTGCTGCGACGAGAAACACCTGCGGTGAAAGAAGATCTTCGTCCGCTCGCCCTCGGGATGCGCCTCATCGCGTGAACCGCGCGACCGTCAGCGGTACCGCCACTGACGCTTTTTGACGCTGACCATGACCGAGTACGCGCCTACTGTCACGACAACGTCACAGAGCGCGGGAGGTCGGCATGGATCGCGAACAGGTTCAGCGCTCCACACTCGCGACACCGGTCCCTCATCGACGGCGCTCCCCCATCGCCCCCGGCGAGGGTAGCTCCTGCTTCCCCCGCCGAGGCGCGGCGACCGAGAGGGCGGGTCAACCCGGCCCCGCTGTTCCGCATCCCAGCCCGGATGCGGACAGTAGCGACTCGCCCTCTCGGTCTCTCCAGCAACTGGCACCAGACGGTTTGCCCGTCCCCGACCTAGACGGCGATGGCCCCTGGTCGAAAGACGAAGTAGCGGTGGCCTGGTCATACGCCATGACCCACCGGCTACGCCCCCAGGCCGGCGAGTGCATCTCGACCAACCACCAGAACACCACACCAGAGGGCCGCCAGTGGGTCTGCGCTGAGTACCGCTGGGCACTCCGCGTCATGTCGTCGGAAGGTGCGGTCATAGTCGCCGACGACCAGGACATGACCTCGGCCTCAGACTCGGTCCCGACGCTTCCGGAATTCGGAAAGGTTGACCCAAGTAATATCCGTCGGGCCATGGCACCCCGCTTGAAATGGCCCCAAGGCGTGGTCGAAGAGTGCGAACGCGTCGAGCGCCTTAGGCCGGACTGGTCGGTTTTCTACATCACGACGAATTTCGGCCTGGCCGGTGCGCCGGTCGGCTACCGGGCGACGCTGAACGGAACCAGCCACCGATCCGACGCCCGCTTCGTAAGTGCCGAGACGCCGGACGAACTGCTCGCGGCCATAGACGCCGTAGAGCGCGAGTGCTGACCGCGCTCGAGATGCCTGAACAAAGAGTTCTGCGCTGGTAATTCGCAGCGACCTGCCACCGTGCGACGGGGACGCGATCCATATCGCCTACCGCGCCTTCTGTGAACGAAGTCAGGCCTCGAATCGCCTTTCAGACCAGGAGAGAAACCACCCCCGTTGGGCGCCCAAGCATCACTCACTGGGGCGCAAAGAGCAGAAAGGCGCCCCGCCATGCAGCACGGCGCGCCCTAGCCACCCGACTCCGACGAGAAGGACTCCATGAGCACCCCAGCCCCGACTACCGTGCCCGCGTCCCCGGACGAGCTGCGCGCCCGCCTCGTCGATTCGCTCCTCAGCAAAGACGACGGATGGGCGGGGCTGACCGCCGCCGCCCGGGTCGAACAGGCGCTGCGCGAGGTTCTCCGTCACGCCTTCGTGCTGGAGGCGTCGCTCGAGGAGGCGTACGCCGACGACACGGTGATCACCAAGCGCGCGGCCGACGGGACGCCGCTCTCGTGTGCGTCGGCGCCGTACATCGTGACATCGTGGCGATGATGCTCGTCGGGCTGGAGGTCCGCCGCGGTGACAACGTCCTGGAGGCCGGCTCTGGCACCGGGTACAACGCGGCGCTGCTCGCGCACCTGACCGGCCCGACCGGTGTGGTTACCACCGTCGACATCGACGAGAAGATCACCGCCGGCGCCCGCGCGGGTCTCGCGCGCACCGGCTACGACCACGTACACGTGGTCGCCGGCGACGGGCTGCTCGGCTACCGCAAGGACGGCCCGTACGACCGGATGATCATCACCGCCGGCGCCACCGACATCGCACCGGCCTGGTGGCGGCAACTCGCCCAAGACGCGCGGATGGTGGTGCCGCTGCGCTGGCGCGGTCTGACCCGCGCGGTCGCGTTCACCTTCACCGGCGGTGTGTTGCGCTCGGACCGGGTGAAGATGTGCGGGTTCGTGCCGCTCATCGGCCAGGACGACGCGCGGGAGGGCGCAATCGACGCCGACGGGCACGTCCGCCTGGAATGGGACGCCGACCAGCCGATCGAGCCCCACCGGCTCCGCGAATCCCTCGCCTGCGAGCCGGTGCACCACTGGACCGGCGTCACCGTGCGCCGCGACAACGAGTCGTTCGACGGGGTGTGGCTGCGCCTGACCGCGACCGAGCCCGGCACCTGCCGCATCACCGCCGACTCCACCGCGATCGAGACCGGCCTCTGCGACCCCGGAGTGCGGTCGGGCCCGGCGATCGTCGAGGGCGCCTCGTTCGCGTACTTCACCTACCGCCTCACCGATCAGCGCGCCGAGCTGGGCGCTGTCGGCCACGGCCCGCACGGCCCGGATTTCGCCGAGCGGTTGGCGGCGCAGATCCACGCGTGGGACCAGGACCGCACGCTAGTCCCGACGATCACCGCCTACCCGGCCGGCACTCTCGACCACCAGCTCGCGGACGGGACGGTGCTCAACAAGCCAGCCACCCGGCTGGTGATCACCTACCCGATGGCCTGACGCGGCTCGCTGCGGTGCGGAGTTCCGGATGATTACTCAAGGAAGCACGGAGTCTGTGGTGGATCGGGCCGAGCCAGCGCCGTGGAGGCCAGCAGCACCGATGCCGGCGCAGTCGAACGATCAGCTGTATCTGGCCGACGACCTGTGGCTGATCGCCCACGACCGGCCCGGCCACAAGTCCTGGTTATCCGAGCGGGCCCTGAGCGTCGGGCTGGCCGGCGCACTGCTGGCCGAACTCGTGCTGGCCGAACGCCTCACCGTGAAGGCCGGCCGGCTGAAGGTCACCAGCCGCACTCCGACACCGGACTCCCTGATGCACGACGTGATGGCCGCAGTGCTGTCTGAGCCGGACGGGCAGGACGTCCGGACCTGGCTGGAGGCTCTGGCCGGCCGCGGCTCGGAGGAAGTACCGCTGCGCACCGCGGTGCCCGCCCGCCTCGTCCGCGCCGGGGTGCTCCAGCGGGAAGAGCACCGGGGCTGCTGCGAACCACGGTGCACTATCTACCGGCGGACGGCCGGGCGGGCTGGCCGGGTGTCCGGTTACGCAGCCAGGCCCGCGACAAGACCCCTATCCCGCTGCCGGACCTCATGCTGATCGGGCTGATCGACGCGACCGAACTGACCCGCCGCGTGTTCAAGATTCGCCGCGTCGAGGACTACGTCTGGTGGTGCACCGGGATGTTGTCCCCGTCGCTGCAGACCATCGTCGACGAAGTCCGTGCCGCGACGGGTCGAGCCGCCGCCACCCCGCTGTAATCCCAGGCTTCCTGCCGCTGCGGTTCCTACGGCGGCTTACCGAGGCCCGTTCTATTCCCCGTTAATCCACTATGGACGGAGACTATTCGTGTCGACCGCGTTGTCTCAGCGGCGCAGCCTGATGGCTGCCTCGATCGCTCGTAACCGGTTAAGCGCTCCGCGCGTGACCTCCTTCGCCCTCTCGGCGGTCGCGCCGCTGACGGTGTCGGCCGGCGTGGTGCCCACCGCGATCGCGACCACCGGGCTGGTCGGTCTGGCGGTGATGTTCCCCGCGGTGGCTGCCGTGCTGGCGGTCTTCGCCGTCGGCTACGTCGCGATGGTGCAGCGCATTCCGAACGGTGGCGCGTTCTACGCCCTGATCACCCACGGGCTGGGGCGCGAAGCCGGTGTCGCCGCAGCGTTCACCGCCTGGTTCGGCTACAGCTGCTTCGCGATCCCCCTACTCGGCGCGATCGGCGCCGGCACCGGGCGCCTGACCCAGCAGTGGGCCGGTATCTCCGCGCCGTGGTGGGTATGGGCGCTGGCCGCCGCGGCGCTCGCCGGGGTGCTCGGCCTGCTGCGACTCAAGAGCGTCACCACAGTCCTCGGGGTGCTGCTGATCGCCGAATGCCTCGTCACCCTGATCTACGCCGTGGTGTTCCTCGTCCACCCGGCCGAGGGACAAGGCAGCGCGGCGCTGGCCACGCTGTCGCCGGCCAAGCTGATCGCCCCCGGCATGGGTGCCGCGATCGCGATCGCCGTCCTGAGTTACGTCGGGTTCGAGAACCCCGCCGCTTACTCCGAGAACGTCAGAGACCCGCGTTCGGTCTGGCGCGCGATCGTGGTCTCTCTGTTCACCGCGGCAGGCATCTACCTGCTCGTCGCCTTCGCCCTCGTCGTCACCGTCGGCCCCGACAAGATCGTCGCGGTCAGCGCCGAGAGCGGCGTCGACACCGTGTTCAGCCTCGCCGCGCTGCACGTGCCGACATTCTTGGTCGACGCCGGGCTTCTGCTGCTGATCACCTCGATGTTCGCCGCACACGTGTCCTTCCGGTCGATCTGCGACCGGTACCAGTTCAGCATGGCTCGCGAGGGCGTCATGCCGGCCGCGTTCGCCCGCGTCAGCACCCGCACCGGCGCCCCGGTCACCGCGTCCCTCACGACGACCGCGCTCGGCGTCGCGGTGATCGCCCTCTGCGCACTCACCCGCGCCGACCCCGAGCTGACGCTCTTCTACCGCGGGGTCGGACTCGGCGGCTTCGTCATCCTGACCCTGTTGCTGGGCACCTCGATCGCGATTCCCGCCTATTTCTCCCGGCACCCCGACCAGGCCGCGCAGGTCACCCGCTGGCAGGCAACGACCGCTCCCTGCCTGGCCCTCTTCGGCCTCGGCTACATGACCGTCGAAGTGCTCGGCAACTTCGACGTCGTGGTCGTCGTCCCCGGCGACTCGCCGCTGCGCTGGATCCTCCCGGCCACCGTCCTGATCCCCATAGTCCTCGGCGCCCTCTGGGCCCGGATCCTGCGCGCCCGCCGCCCGGCCGTCTACCAGGCCATCGGCCTCGGCGCCGACGCCGTCACCGCCCGCACCCCCACCGACCCCACAAAGGAGACAGTGTGATCGCCTCGAGCACCACCTCGACCCGAGACAACAACGGCACCCCCGTCGACGGCACCCCTGTCGATGGCGCTCCCAGTAACGGCAGTCCGAGTAACGGCAGCCCGGACAGCGCCAGTCCCGCCGATGCTCCCACGATCTACCGCGCCGGCCCGGCACACTACGGTGACCTCCGCCAGCTCGGTGCCTTGATCTCTGACGCGTTCCTCGGCCTGTCCGCGGTTCGCTGGCTCACCAAAGACGACCGGCCCAACGCACCGCACGTGTTCGCCCGCTGGTCTGAGCTTCACATCGCCGACGCCCTCCAGCGCGGACACGTCGACCTCCTCACCAGCAACGACAGCGAGGACGATCCGGAGCCCCTGGCCGCAGCGGTCTGGTTCACCAATCCGCACGCCGAGCCGCCACGCGACTACGACCAGCAGCTCTTGCGTGCCGTCGGCCGCCGCAGCATCGACCGGTTCCGCACCCTGGACACCGTCATGGCCGACGCACACCCCGGCGGCCAGCACCACCACCATCTGCTGCTGATCGCGGTGCGCCCCGGCCTCCAAGGCGGCGGCTACGGCTCCGCGCTGCTCGCCCACCACCACCGACTCCTCGATGACGCCGGCACCCCGGCCTACCTGGAGGCCGCCTCCGCCGACAGCGCACGCCTCTACCTGCGCCACGGCTACACCCACATCGGCGAGCCACTCACTTTGCCCGGCAACGACAGCCCGGGCCTGTGGCCGATGTGGCGCGAACCGAAAACGCTGCCGACCGCGTCCTGACGCCTGCACTCGCTGAGCCCGCCCGGTGGTCGCCTGGGGCGATGGCTACACGGGCCTCATGAGAAGGCGACCAGGCGACCGGAAGTCTCGGCCTTGCCCGGCGCGCCGGTGCGGGATCCCCGCACCGGCGCGCCCAGACCCCCGCTTCGTTTCGTCCGTCCCTCGACTCCAGGACCCCTCCGTGACCACACTCGGCCCAGCGGCCGATCCGCTGCTGACAGCGGCGCTCGCCGCCACCCTCCTCCTTCTTCTTCTCGCGCTTGTCGTGGCCTACCGCCGCGGCCACCGCAACGCCGCGGCGCAACTGCAACACGAGCTCGACGCGTTGCGCCGACAGACACTGACCGACCCGCTCACCGGAATCCCCAACCGCAGGGCCGGCGAGCGGCTCCTGAACCAAGCGGCCGAAACCGGTGCTGACCTCTGGGTGGCAATCGTCGACCTCGACGACTTCAAACCCGTCAACGACATCCACGGGCACGCCGCCGGCGACCACCTTCTGCAGACAGTGGCCACCATCCTGTTCACCGTCGCCGCAGACATCACCGCTGAGGTGACCACCGACGCACCCCCCGCCAGCCAGGCCGGCCAGGCCGCCCGCGTCGGAGGCGACGAATTCGCGCTCTACGTCCCGGCGACCGCCGACCCCGACCTCGTCGCCGATCGCATCGACGCCGCCATCACCGCACAGACGCACCGGCAGCGCGGCCTGCCGCCGGTGCGGCTCAGTATTGGCTGGGCCAGCACCCGGCGGGTGCCGATTGACCAGGTGGTTCGGGCCGCCGACGCCGCCCTGGCATGCGCCAAGCACGCGCCCCGGCGAGGGTCAGCCGTACGCAGCGCCCGTCATCACAGTGCCCGGCAGGAATCGCCTAACACTGTCTCTGTTGTCACCGCCTCGGAGGCCCACCGATGACGCTGCTGCAACTAGCCGACCTGACTGCTAGGGCCGTTGGACCGCTGTCGGCTCTCGTCTTGCTTGGCAAGCTCACCGACGCATCCTGGTCACGACGGGCCGTACTGGTCTGCGTTCTCTTCTGGGCTGTTACAACGCTCGCCTCGCTCGCCGTCGGAGACACCCAGTACCTCACCGAGAAGACGCTGGGCACCGGAATCTGGGCGCTCGCCTGGTGGATGGGCGGCGGTGGCGACGAATTCCGCCGCGGATGCCGCCGCGCGCAGCAGATCATCCGTGACGCCAGCGGGAAGCTGACCGTGGTTGCGGCCCCGGCAGGTAGCGCGTGACCCCCCGCGTCAGCCGCGAAGACTACGCGGACATCGATAAGACGACCGCGCGCGGCGAAGAGATCGATACTTCCGTAGCGCACCCGGCTCGGCGGTACGACTACTGGCTGGGCGGCAAGGACAACTTCGCCGTCGACCGGGCGTCCGGCGAGGCCGTCGCCCGGGAATTCCCGACCATCAGTACGGCTGCTCGGGCGAACCGCGCGTTCCTCGGCCGCGCAGTCACCTACCTGGCATCGCAGGCCGGGGTCCGCCAGTTCCTCGATATCGGCACCGGCCTGCCGACCGCGAACAACACCCACGAAGTCGCCCAAGCCGTTGCGCCTGACGCCCGGATTGCCTATGTCGACAACGACCCCATGGTTATGGTCCATGCCCGGGCCCTGCTGACCAGCACCCCGCAAGGCCGCACCGGCTACTTCCAGGCTGACCTCCGCGATCCCGACGCCATCCTGAGCAACCCGGGCTTGCGCGAGGTTCTCGACCTCGATCAGCCCGTCGCGCTGCTGCTCGTCGCGATCCTCCACTTCATCGCCGACAGCGACGACCCGATCGGGCTCGTCCGCCACTACCTCGACGCCCTCCCCGCCGGCAGCTACCTCGTCGTCTCCCACGCCACCGGTGATCACATGGACCCCGACCAAGCGGACAAAATCACCGATGCCCTAACCCGCGGCGGCGGATCCTTCCAGCTGCGCAGCCACGACGACGTCGCCCGCTTCTTCACCGGCTTGGAGCTCGTGCCCCCGGGCCTGGTCTCCGTCGTCGAATGGCATCCGGCTGCGGACGCGCCGGAGGGCCAGCTAACCGTCAAGGAGGTCTCCATGTGGGCCGGCATCGCACGCCATTCCTGAATGAGCCCCACCGGCGCGAATCGGGCCGCCTCGACGGGCCCCCGCGCGGGCCCATGGAACCCAGCTCCGTAGTGAGGCGAACCCGGTCGCCGGAGCTGCCAACGCAGTCGCCGGTCGAGTCTCTGTAAGCAGCGCGCGAGCGGTCCGGCGTCTCCCTGCCCATCGCCGCAGTTCTTCCGACAACTGACTGCATCTACTTCTCGAGGAACACGACATGACCGGCAACGAGCAGACCACCACGTCGGGCACTGGCGGTGGAGAACCTCGCACCCGGCTCGACCGGATGCCCTCT
The DNA here is from genome assembly GCF_006912135.1 of Cryptosporangium phraense. NCBI lineage: Bacteria > Bacillati > Actinomycetota > Actinomycetes > Cryptosporangiales > Cryptosporangiaceae > Cryptosporangium > Cryptosporangium phraense. The sequence continues at coordinate 88,056 of NZ_VIRS01000016.1, forward strand.
GCCTCGAGCCGGACGGAAAGCCCCACCGTGATCACCGGCGTCGGCGTCACGGGCGACACAACATCCAACGACGCCGCCACTCGGACGCCGACCCGGGCAGCACGAATCGCCGATGACGTCTACCTGAGCGTCCATGACTTCGACGCAGACCGCTCTCGCCTTCGCCTGCCGATCCTTGAGGTGGTCGTGACCGGCGGCCTGCTCGCCGAACTCGTCTTGGCCGGAAAGGCGACGGTCGGCGGCGGACGCCTGATGATTACCGATGCGCACCCTTCCGCTGATCCGCTGATCCACCGCACGCTCGCCGCGATCCTGTCCGCGGCGTCCGACGAACGAGACCTTGCCTTCTGGCTGGACGTCCTCGGCCCGCAATCGGTCGGCTGGATCGCCGCCCGCCTGGTCCGTACGGGCGTCCTCGTGCCGACCTCCGTGCGTCGCAGGCTCTCGGATGTCGGCTTGGGACATGCCCCCGCGCGCCACGGCGCCGGCAGCTCGCCTGCCGCTCGTCTCGCGCAGACGATCGCCGAAGGCACAGACTTGGACGAACACGAGCGGTGTCTAGCCGCACTCCTGTACGCCGCAGGCCTCACTGCACTCATAGCTACCGGAGCTGACGACAGTCGAGGTGCCGCCCTCATTGAGCGCGAGATCGGCTTGCTACCTGATGCGTTAGGCGTGATCACGCGGGAAGTCAGGACGGCGGTCACCGGGTCGGCAGGCGTGTGATCCCTGTCCCCCGAAGACGCGTCGCAGCATGAGCAAGGCTGGCGCCGACCCGTTACATCACGTATTCATGAGTCCCGCGATTCAGACCACGATCCGTAGTTGCGAAATCAGCTTCATCCCTGTTAGTCAACTATCACGGCAACTCCTCCCACATCCGTTGGCAACAGTTGTCCCCAACAACCCTATGAATGGCCTCTTTATCCCGACGAGGGCGATCGCTCCTTCCCGCGTAGATGCTCACGGGCTGTGAAGAGGCGACGGTAACCCATCGTTATTTCTTGACGTTCGCCCAACGCCGAGCTGCCGCCGGATCCGATTTTGTGTCCATCCAGCTCCATCGATAGGCCCAGAGAGAGTTCGCTCCAGGGCCCCGCTAGCAGCCACGACACAGACGTGACCCTCGTCCGAAAGAGGACTTCCACACCAGGACAGGTCGACCGAGCTCCAAACAGGACAATAATTTGAGAGCCCGGCCCTCACTTGCCCCACTAGTTGGATCCGCTTCTAGGCGATTCGTAGCGGTCGCATTCTTTTCCTATCGATGGAGAACCGTTCGCTGCTGCCGTGCGTGTACTTCATGTCGCTCTCGTCAACTGACGCGGACTGCGCCCGTGACGTGCTTGACGAAAGTGCATCGCATTCTGTGGAGCCCGCACCGGGCGGCGCTCCGGGTAGGCAGGCAAGGGGCAGTAGCGTGAACGTGCGAGCGATCCAGCAGGCGAGTGCTCATCTCCGCTCTCAATCCGACCGCAGATCGACCGCCGACCACGTCCGGCCCTTCCCTCTCCTCGGTTCATTGCGATACGCCGGCCTCCACGCATCAACGCGCACTCGGGCCCGCGCCGCGGCAGCCCTCCTGGTCGTCACCGTGGCGGCCATCTCTGCCTGCGCAGGTCAGGCGGATAGTTCGAACACGACCTCTTCCTCACCGTCAAGGTCACCTTCTGCATCCGCCACTGATGAGAACGCCGCGCGAACTGCGGCGCTCACCGCCTACACCGGCATGTGGACCGCCTTCGCACAAGCAGGCGAGACTGCTGATTTCAAATCACCATCACTGCCGCGCTACGCGACGGGCGAGGCTCTCCAGACGCTGGTTGACGGCCTGAAGAGCAACAAGCAGCACGGTTATGTCTACCGTGGTCGCCCCACGCTCAGCCCTCGAGTCACCACGCTAAGCCTGACCTCCGAGCCGTATACGGCGTCCATCGTTGACTGCGCCGACACAACGAATTGGAGAACTTACGACAAGGCAGGCCAGCCCAACCACACCGAAGCAGGCAGACGGCACATCACGGCGACTGTCACCCAGCAAAACGGAGGGTGGAAGGTATCCACCTTCGCTGTGCAAGTGGCTGACACATGCTGACACGAGCGCGGTTCACCAGGCTGATCGCGATAGTTGCCACCGTCGTTGTCCTCGGCGTCGACGCCGGTCGTGCTTTCGCCGAGGAACCCCCTCCCAATCCCTTCGCCCCCGTCGACTGCGGAACCGCCACCCCACGTCCTAGCTGCAGAGTCGAAGCCAGGACGCCGGGTTCTCGTCGCGAAAACCCAAGGCGATCGCGAGACCGAGGGCGCCCCGCCGCTGCTCCGAACCCTCGCTGCTTCTTCCCGGAGACTGGCGACGTCTGCGGCGCGGCAGGTGGTCTCGCGGTCGGCGCGGCTCCGGAGACGCCCGCGGAGGCCGGGGCGGTAGCGGTGTCGCGGCTGAACTTGCCTGCTCCGCCGGTGGCGTCGAGTCCGTCGCCGGAGGTCACTCAGCTGGTGGGGCTTCCCGCGTGGTTTTGGGTGCCGGCCGAGTGGTGGACGGCGCGATCGGCCAGCGCGGCCGTGCCCGGGTTGACCGTGACCGCGACCGCGGTGCCCGAGCAGACCGTGTGGGAAACCGGGGACGGCAGCCGGGTGGTGTGCCAGGGACCGGGCACACCCTGGCACCCGGACCAGGACGCCTCGAAACCATCCCCGGACTGCGGACACACCTACGCCAGACCGTCGACGAACGAGCCGGACGGCGTGTTCCGGCTCACCGTCACGGTGCAGTGGCGCGTGAGCTGGGCCGGCGGCGGTCAAACGGGAACCGTCCCGGCCCTGGGGACCTCCTCCGCGACGACCCTGCGTGTCGGGGAGTCCCAGGCCCTAATCACCCCGCGACGCTGACCGATTCCGGCCAGCACCAGCAGTCCTTTTCTCCTCGTTCGGCCGATCCAGAGGCGCATCTCCGACGAGCCGGCACGACTTCCGGAAGACGATGAAGGCGGTAGGGGCATCGATGGCAACGACAGCAGTGAGTCCGGCAGGTCCAGGCGTCTCCCCACGGGCACCAGTAAGCGCTCCTGGTCCGCGACGGCGGCGGCGCGCGTGGGTAGTCGGTGGCGCAGTGCTGGTGCTGGTATGTGCGCTGGGCTCGGCCTACTGGTGGTCCCAGACCTCCGGACGCGTCGCGGTACTCGCCGTCGCGACGGACGTGCCAGCCGGGCGAGTGCTGACCGACCGGGATGTCCGGACCGTGCAGGTCGCCGCGGACGCCACGGTTCCGCTCGTGGCCGCCGGGCAGCGTCAGGAGATCGTCGGTCGGACGGCTGCGGTGCCCCTCGCCGCCGGAACGCTGCTCAGCCCGCAGATGCTGGGTACGCCCGTGCCACCGGAGGCGGGTCAAGCGGTGGTCGCGGTGTCAGTGGACCCTGGCCGGTTCCCGCCGTCGCTGACCGCAGGCTCGACGGTGACCGTCGTGGCGACCGGAGCGACCGGCGCAGGGGCGCCAACTACGGGCCCGACGACGACGTCGCAGCCGGGCGAGCCAGGACAGCGCTGGCCGGGCATTGTGCTGGCGAGCGCGCCGGCTGCTGACGGGCGCGGCGGGGCGGTCGTGACGTTGCGGATGGCGGCCGCGGACGCCACGGATGTCGCGGCGGCCGGGCCGGTGGCGTTGGTCGAGCGGCATCCCGGGGAGAACTGATGCCGCTGATCGTGTGGGCGTCGGCAGCCGGAGCCCCGGGTGTCACCACCACGGCCCTGGCCGTCGCCGCAGCCTGGCCGGCGGCGGCGACACAGCCGACAGGGTTGTCACCGGCCGCCGCCGGGACGGGAGCCGCGACAGCGGTGCTGGTGGAGGCCGATAGCCACGGCGGAGACCTCGCCGCCCGCTACCGGGTGGCCGAGGAGCCGGGCCTTGCCGGGCTCGCGGCAGCGGCGCGATCTCCGCGAGGCTCGGACGAGATGGCCGCGATGCTCCAGGGCTATGCCCGGGCACTGGGTGGCGCGCGCGCAGTGACCGCGCCGGTCGGGTCGGGTCAGACCGCCGCGGCGCTCGGAATCCTCGCCGCTGGTGGTGGGCCGCTCGCGGTGGCGGGAATGTCCCCGGTCCCCGTGCTGGTGGACGCCGGACGGCTGTCGCCGGTCTCTGCGGTGGTGCCGCTGCTGGCCGCCGCGGACCTCATCGTGCTGGTCGCCCGAGCCGACCTGGCAGATCTGGCCCATACCCGGGAGTTGGCCGCTCACCTCGCCGGTCTCAATCCCCGTCGAGTGGCGCTGCTGCGCGGACCAAATCCCTACCACCCGGTCGAGGTGGCGGCGCAGCTCGGTATACCGCTGCTGGGCAGTGTGCCCGACGATCGGCGCGCGGCCACCAGCGTGGCGGTGCGCCGATCGTGGCGGCATGGGGCCTGGGCGCGCGCAATCGCCGGGGTGGCTGCCCGGCTAGCCGAACAGACCGGTGGAGCAGCAGGACGATCGGCGTTGCGGGCCGGGCCGCCCGATCAGCGCCCGGCTTCCGCGCCCCTTCGCCCTCCGCTGGATCAGGCCGGTTCGACGGCCGGCACCAGCCCGGCGAACGGCGGCCTGCCGGCAGGGGGAGCCGGCGCAGGGGCGGACGAGAGCCGGCGAGGGGGACACGCCCCGGCCGGTGAGACAGCGCCCAGGATGACGACGTCCCGGTGGCCTGTTCCCGAACAGCGCCCCGCTGAGGGCACTGCGAAGCCGCGCAGGTCAGCCACCATTCCCGACGCTGATCCGGCGCCCACCGCCCGTCTGGACCGGACCGCGCCAGGAGCCTCGACGGGGAGGTCGTCATGACCGCCGGACCACCCGCGAACAGCGGACCGCCCGCCGACAGCCCGCTGCACCGCTGGGCACCGGTCAACGGGACGCGCCCCGGTATACACGCTGCGCCGCGCCCGTCTCTGAGTGGACCAGCGGCCGTAGGCCCACCCTCGGACGAGGTGACGGCGTTGCGGCAGCAAGTTGCCGAGCGGCTGTCCGCCCGCAGCCGCGCCGCGGACGCGGCCGGCGAACCGCCGTGGACACCCGAGCGACGCCGTCGCGAAGCCGAGGCGCTGCTCGGACAGTTGTTGCAGGAGCAGGCCACCGCGGCGATCGGCGCGGGCCGCGCCCCGCGGAATCCGGCCGCCGACCAGGCGCTGAGCGTACGGGTGCTGGATGCATTGTTCGGGCTGGGCGGGTTGCAGCCGCTGCTGGCCGATCCGCAGATCGAGAACATCAACGTCAACGGCGCCGACGTCGTGCACGTCCGCTACGCCGACGGGCGCCGGGCCCGGGTCGCACCAGTCGCGGGCAGCGACGCGGAATTGGTGGATCTGATCCGGGCGATCGCCGCCCGCGCCGGTGTCGAGGAGCGCCGCTTCGACCGTGGCGCGCCCACTCTGTCCGTCCAGTTACCGGACGGGTCCCGGTTGTTCGCGGTCATGGCCGTCACCGCCCGCCCGTCCATCGCGATCCGCCGCCACCGCCACCCCACCGCCACCCTGCGCGACCTGACCCGGCTCGGCACCATCGACCTCGGCCTGGAAGCCTTCCTGGCCGCGGCGGTGCGGGCACGGCGCAACATCATCGTCTCCGGCGGCATGGCCGCCGGAAAAACCACGGTGCTGCGCGCGCTGGCCAGCGCCATCGACCCGGCAGAACGACTCGTCACCGTCGAAGACGCACTCGAACTCGGCCTGGACACCGACACCCGGGCACATCCCGACGTCGTGGCGATGCAGGCCCGCGACGCCAACATCGAAGGCGAAGGGCAAATCACCACCGCCGACCTGGTCCGGGCGGCGCTGCGCATGTCCGCCGACCGGGTCATCGTCGGTGAAGTCCGCGGCGCAGAAGTGATCCCCATGTGCCTGGCTATGTCCCAAGGCAACGACGGATCCATGGCCACCCTGCACGCCTCCTCCAGCGCACAGGTGTTCCTGAAACTCGCCGCGTACGCGGTGCAGTCCGCCGAGCGGCTCCCGCTGGAGGCCACCGGCTTGCTCGTCGCCTCCGCCGTCCACCTCGTCGTGCACCTAGACACCACCCCCGACGGGCGGCGCGTGGTCGCCAGCATCCGCGAAGTCGTCGGCGCCGACGGCGCGCAGGTGACGTCTAACGAGCTCTACCGGCCCAGCGGCGACAAACGCGCCCGGCCCCACGTCCCGCCGAGCGACGACCTGCTCACCGCATTGACCGCGACCGGTTTCGACCCGAAGTGGCTCCACAACCCCGACGGCTGGTGGCCCACATGAACGTCACCCTGGATACCTCGACTGCGCTGGCCGGTCTGCTCGGTGCCGGTATCGGCTTGGGCATCGTGCTCGTCGCCGCGGGACTCACCGTCCCTCCCGCCACCGAATACGGGAGAGCGCGTCGGCAAGAGCGAGACGCCAACGGCGGGTTACTGTCACCGTCGGAACGGGCTAGCCAGTGGCGGCGCGCCGCGGTGGTCTTTACCGGTGGGCTGCTGGCTGCGCTGCTGACGCGGTGGCCGGTCGCCGGACTGCTCGCCGGAACGGCGATCTGGTTCGCGCCGGCCGTGCTCGGGCCCGACCGGGCCACGACCCGTGCCGTCGCGCGCGCCGAGGCCATCGCCACCTGGGCCGAAATGCTCCGCGACACCCTGCTGGCCGCCGCCGGTCTCGAGCAGGCGCTCCTGGCGACCGCCCCGGCCGTGCCCGCGCCCATCCATACCGAAGTCGCCGCGCTGGCCGCCCGGATCCGCGCCGGTCAGCGTCTTCCCGACGCGTTGCGGGCCGCCGCCGACGACTTCGCCGACCCCGCCGCGGATCTGGTGCTCGCCGCGTTGCTGCTGGCCGCCGAGCACCAGGCCCGCCAGCTCGGGCCGCTGCTGTCGGACCTGGCCGAGGCCACCCGCCAGCAAGCCACCGTGCAGCTGCGGCAGGCCGCCGAACGCGCCCGGACCCGCACCTCCGTGCGGGTCATCACCGCCACCACCCTGGCCATGGCCGCCGGGCTCGTCGTGCTCAACCGCACCTATCTGCAGCCCTACGACACCGCCTCGGGCCAGCTCGTCCTGGCCGCGGTCGGCGGCCTGTTCGCGGCCGGATTCTGGTGGCTGACCCGCCTTGCCCACCCCCCGGCACCGACCAGGCACCTCGCTCTCAGTCCGGAGGACCCTCCTCCCGGTCAGACTGCCGGTGAGGTCTCAGCGGCCCGCACGTCCGGCCCGACACCAGCGCGCGGAGGTGCTCGGCGATGATCGTGCCCCTGCTGCTCGGCGCCGGACTGGCCGCCGGTGTGCTGCTGATCGCCGCCGGGCTGTGGCCGCCCAAGCCCTCCCTGGCCGACGAGCTCGCCGCGCTCCACGCCCCACCACCGGCGTCGGCGGGATCAGCGTCGACAGGCACGGTGTCAGCCGGTTCGGTTACTTCGGATTCGGGTGGGTGGGCCGCGCGGATGGCCGCGCCCACGGTGCCGGTGCTGGCCGGACTCGGACTGCCGCGCCGCTCCGTACGCGCGGACCTCGCAGTCCTCGGCCGCCCAGCCACGCTGCACCTGGCCGAACAAGCCGCCACCGCCCTGGCCGGACTCTTTCTTCCCCCACTCGTGGCCGGGTCGCTCGCGCTGGCCGGCGTGAGCGTCGGATGGGTCCTGCCGCTCTGGGTCGCCCTCGCCCTCGCGATCGGCGGATTCCTCCTCCCGGATCTGGCCATCCACGCCGACGCCGACCGCCGCCGCGCCGAGTTTCGGCACGCCCTGTCCTCCTACCTCGACCTCGTCGTCGTCTCCCTCGCGGGCGGCGCCGGGGTCCAGGCCGCCCTGCACACCAGCGCGCAGGTCGGCACCGGCTGGGCCAACGCCCGGATCCGCGACGCCCTGCAGGAGGCCGCGCTCACCCCCCAGCTGACCCCCTGGCAGGCCCTCGGCCGGCTCGGCACCGAACTCGGCATCACCGACCTGACCGAACTGGCCGCCACCGTCTCCCTCGCCGGCACCGAAGGCGCCAAAATCCGCACCTCCCTGAGGGCTCGCGCTACCGCCCTCCGCGGGCACCTGCTCGCCGACCTCGACGCCGCCGGGGCCTCGGCCACCGAGCGGATGAGCATCGGCGTCGTCGCGCTCTTCGCCGCGTTCCTCCTTTTTCTTGCGTATCCGGCAGTCAGTCATGTCCTCACTGGGCTCTAGAAAGGACGCTCGCCCGTGCATCGGCACGCTCTGCACCCGAATCTCGCTCGCTTCACCAACCCCGGCCGCCGCCTCGCGCGCCGTCTCCACACGCGTCTGCACGACCGCCTTCCCCGCGGCGACGGTGGCTACAGCACCGAAACCGTCCTGGTCACCGCGCTGCTCGTCGCGCTCGCGATCGCCGTCCTGGGCATCATCGCCGCCAAGGTGCTGGCCAAAGCCAACTCCATCAACCTCGGCTAACCCGATGCCCACCCTTCCGCGGGCCCCGCTGTGCGGGCGCTTGCTGCGCCTCCTCGCCCCCACGCCACACCCACGGGCCCACGGGCCGGCCCGCCGCCGCGCCCGGGTCCGGGTCCGAGTTCGGGTCCGGTTCAGAGACAGCGATCGGGGTGCGGTCTCCGCCGAGCTCGCGCTCGCCACACCGCTGCTGCTCCTGCTGTTGATGCTCGTCGTCCAAGCCGCCCTGGGCTGGCACGCCGTCCACGTCGCGGACGCCACCGTCACCCGCGCCGCCGACGCCGCGCGCCTGGCCGGCGCCACCGACGCCGACGGCCAGACCACCGCCGACACGCTCACCGCGCAACTGGGCTCTGGGCTGCTCACCGACACGCAGGTCGCGGTCAGCCGCAGCGGCGGACAGGTCACCGTCGAACTCACCGCCCACGCGCCCACCGTCGTCCCCGGCCTCACCTGGACCGTCCATCGCCGCGCCACCGCACCGATCGAACAGACCACCCTCGGCGGCGCGCCATGACCCGGCCACGGTTCAGGGCGCACCCGATACGGAAGTCCGGTAGGCAAGGGCGCCGGTGGGCTGGGCGTCCGACGGGTCAGGACGCGGGTTCCGTCACCGTCGAGCTCACCCTCCTGACCCCTCTCCTGCTGCTGATCGTGCTATTCGTCGTGGCCGCCGGGCGGCTCGCCGACGCTCAAGCCCGCCTCGACCAGGCCACCTACACCGCCGCTCGCGCTGCCTCTCTCAGCCGTGACTCCGCCATTGCGGTCAGCGCCGCACAGGCCAGCGCGGACAGCGCGCTACAAGATCCGTCGGCGTGCGCAGTGCTCAGCACCGTGGTCGACACGACCGCCTATCAACCGGGCGGCGTGGTCACGGTCCGCACCACCTGCGTCGTGGACATGGCCGACCTGACCGGACTCGGCATCCCCGGTCGCAAAACGCTTACCAGCGCCTCCAGCTCACCCCTCGATCGCTTCCGAGCGACCTCATGACCCGACGATCGAGCAGCCGAGACCACCGACACCGCGTGCTGCCACGACACCCGTGTACCGGGCAACGAGTCGCTTCTCAGCGATGGGCCGGGCACCGGCTCCCGACCGGGGAGTCCGGTCAGGCCACCGCTTTCCTCGCCGTCCTCGTCGTCGCGCTTCTGCTCCTGGCCGGTCTTGTCCTCGACGGCGGCACCGCCCTGGCCGCGCGCACGCGAGCGCTGGATGCCGCGCAGTCCGCGGCGCGGGCCGGCGCCCAGCAGCTCGACCTGCCGCTCTACCGAGCGACCGGCCAGGTGCGTCTGGACCCCTACCGAGCAGAACGCGCTGCGCAGAACTTCCTCGCCGCCGCCGGTATCCCCGGACAGGTCACCACCACTACCGGCGCGGTCACGGTCACCACCCGCACCGATCGGCCGACTCAGCTGCTGCAACTGGTGGGTGTGGACAGCCTGCACGCCACCGGGACGGCCACTGCCATCCCCACGACCCCTGGCGAACAGCCATGAGACGAATCCCCACCCGAGACACCAGCGCCGCTCGGGCGCTCGCCCACGATTCGGCCGCGTCGCAGGCCCATCCTCCGGCCACCGCTGAGCCAGGGCGCCACCGCCCCGCGCACCCGGCGGCCGAGCCGGCGTACCGACCGCCGCGAAGGAGAATCTGATGCGCATCGCCTTCACCGTTGTCGGACGCGTTGTGCGGGCGCTCGGGGCCCTGGTGCTGCTGGTCGGTTCCGTCGGCGGGGTGCCGTGGCTGCTGATCGTCGCGGTCGGCTGGCCGCTCCCGCGGCACGTTCCCGCCCCCGACGAGGTGATCGCCTGGCTGACCTCGCCGCTGGATGACGGCGGCGTGTTCCAGGTCATCGCCTGCCTTACCTGGGTGCTGTGGGCGATCTGGATCGGCTCCCTGCTGCTCGAGGCGTTCGACCGCATTCGCTACGCTGGGCTCCCTCGGCCGGCACCCACCGGCCTCCAAGCCTTGGCTGCGGCGCTGCTCACCGCGGTCACCCTCAACCTGTTCGGCGCGGCCTCCTACGCCCAGCCCCCGCTGATGCCCTCGACCGTCGCCGCTGAGCTGCTGCCACCGAGCACCGGCGCTCCGCTGAGTCTCGCCCTCGACCACAACAGTCCGGACCAGGTGCGGCCGAGTAGCGACTTACCGGTCGCGAACGGTTCCGTCTTCGGAACCGCCAGCTCTGCACACGGTCCTGACGCCATCCCCACGCGAGCGGGGAGCAGCGCACCGCAGCGCACCGCAGACACCGCAGACAGCGCAGCGGGGGTACGGCGCTGCGTCGTCCAGGAGGACGACACCTTGTGGGATCTGGCCGACACCTATCTCGGCGACGCCGCCCGGTGGGAGGAGATCTACGCCCTTAACCGCGGTCTCGTCCAAGCCGACGGCCAGGCGCTGACCGAGCCCGAGCTGATCCTTCCCGGCTGGGTTCTGGCCCTGCCTAACGCCGGGACCGCTCCCACACCTGCGCCGACCCCGCCGCCGTCGTCCGCACCGGACACCCCCCGTTCTCCCGACGCCCCCCACGCCCCCGACGATCCGAGTACTCCCGACGATGGGGCTCAGCAGCAGCCACCCGCCCCCGCTCCGTCGGCGCCGGAGTCCAGCCGGCCCTCCCATTCCCCACCGGGATCTGCACCCAGCGCCTCACCGACATCGCCCCGCCCCAGTCCGCCCTCCTCGCCGGAGGGCTCCGCGCAACCGCCGCCCGCTGCAGGCTCATCCGGGCCCGGGTCATCCCCGCCTGAATCATCCCCGCCTGAATCATCCGAGGCGCCCTCCTCTCGGGCGCCGTCGTCTGAGCCTGCAGCACCGGCGCCTTCATCACCGCATCCCGGCGACGTGCTCCCGATCCCCTCAGGTCAGGCACGCCCGAGCACCAGTCCGGTGTCTCCTGTTCCGGCTCCCACCCGCGAAGCACCCGTCGCTGTGGAGCTTCCCGGCAACGGCTGGGTCGACGCCGGCATGGTCGCCGGACTGCTGGCCGCGGTCGATCTCGTCTGGCGACATCGGCAACGCCGCTACCGCAGCCGCCCCGCCGCGTCGCGCCTTCGTCTGGACGACGCCGACCTCGAGCCGCCCACGGCCAACATCAGCCACCTCCAGCGCCCGACCAGAAGTCCGCAGGCCACGCCCCGGCCCAGCGCTGCCCGGCTTCCGGATGCGGAACGACCCGAGGACCAGATTGAGCCGTCGGGTCCTCCCGCTACGCCGGCGCGGCCACCGGTAGGGCCCACACCGTTGGAGCCCGCCGACGCCTCCCGGCGGAACGCAACCGGCGCGCATCCGGCGCTGCGCGGACGCACCGCTGCCGACGACGCGTCGACCGGGCGGTCGCCCACCTCCCGACCCACCATGCCAGCCGCCCCATCCGGGTCCACCGCTCCCGACCCCGGCCTGCCGGATGCCCGTGCAAGCCGATCAGGGCAGGACGAACTCGCGCTCCCGGCCGACGACCAGGCATCGGCCGAGCCGATCACGCACCAGCCGGTACCGGGAGCTCCCGGCCTCGAGGGCCCTCTGGCCGCGATCTGGCCGGCTGGAGGCCTCGGACTCGTCGGTCCCGGCGCTGACGGCGTGGCCCGGGGACTGATCGCCGCCGCCCTCACCGCCGGCAGCCCTGGGGATCCTCACACCCAGGTCACGGTGGTGATACCGACATCGGCGCTACTGGCGCTCCTGGGCCAGAAACAATCGCCAGCGATGCGACGCCTGATCGTCACACCGGACCTCTCCGCCGCGCTAAACCGGCTTGAAGAACAAATCTTGAGCCGGACCCGCGTCCTGGCCGACTACGACCTCGACAGCCCGGTCCAACTCCGCGAGGCGGACACCCTCGCCGACCCGCTGACACCGATGCTCGTCGTCGGCGGTGCGCTGACCGCGCCCGAGCGCACCCACGCCGTACTCACCGCCGGCGCCCGCGTCGACATCCACGGTCTGCTGCTCGGCGCCTGGCCCCCCAGCCGCACCCTGCGCGTCGCCGACGACGGAACGACCACCGACCCACCCGGCAACGCGGCCCGACCCGACCGGCCCGCCCCGGTCAGCGACTTCGGCCGGCTCTCCACCCTCACCGCCGAGCAATTCCTCGACGTGCTCACCACTCTGGCCGAAGCCCACAGCGGCGAACCCCCCGAAGCCCCCCGCTCAGTCGACTCCACGTCCGGGCCGGTCACCGCCGACCGCGGCACTACCCCCATAGCCATCTCCCACGACGGCATCCACGTGGTCGCCGACCCCACCGACGAGAGCGACGGCGCCGCCCCTGGGATCGGCGCGGCGCCGGTGACTCCATCGGAGCCGGTTCCCGTACCGGTCACCCACGGCGACGGGGCCAGCATCTCGTCACGCCGGCCGAGCCCGGCCGACGCGAGCACCTCAGTCACCAGCACCGCGGTCACCTCGCCCGCCGGGCCGGAGTCCGAACAGCCGAACAGCGCCACAGACGACGAACAGCACACCGACGAACAACACGACGAGGAGCCGCACCCCGCGCCGCTTCCTTCGTCAGACCGCGGTGAGGCACCCGGCCACCATCCACCGGACTCCACGCTCCCGCTGCCCATCACTGTCCTCGGCGGCCTGCAGATCGGGCCACCCGGGACCGAGATCCGCGGGCCGATCCGCAGCAACAGCCTGCAAGCCCTCGTCTACCTCGTCGTCCACGACGGACACGCCAGCCTTGACGCGCTCCGCGCCGACATCGCCTCCGACGCCGCGCTCTCGCAATCCGGGCAGCACATCTACAGCGCCGTCAGCGACCTGCGCGGCATGCTCGACCAGGCCGGCGGCCCCGCCGAACGCATCCCGCCGCGCCGCCGCCGCTACGAACTCAAACGCAGCACCGTGACCGTCGACCTGTGGGAGATGCAGGCCGCGCTCACCGATGCCACCGCCGCCGAAACGACCGACACGCGGATCGCCGCGCTGCGCCGGGCGGTCGCCTACTACACCGGGCCGCTGGTCGACGGTCACGAGTGGGAATGGATCGAGCCCTACCGCGAAGCCGTCCGCCGGCAAGCCATCGACGCCTACGTCGCGCTCGCCGAAACCCTGACCGACGGCGATCCCCGCGAAGCGTTGACCGTGCTGCTCACCGCGATCACCCACGCCCCCTACAACGAGGAGCTCTATCGACGCGCGATGACCCTCTACGCCCAGCTGGGTAACGCCCCGGCGATCCGTGATCTGCGGCGCGTGCTGACCCGGCAGCTGCACGACCTGGACGCCGCGCCCAGCAACCAGACCAGTGAACTGGCCGATCGGCTGCTGGCCCAGTTGCGGCCACGTCCGGCACGGCCCTCCCGGCCGACCGGCACCCGGCGCAAATAATGCGGTTGCACCTCGAGGGCGACCCGGCCCGGCGTAGCGGCGCGCACTCCGCGTCGTACGCCGGGCCAAGCGCGACGATTGCTCGGCGCGCCTTTGGCGCGGCCGGTCGTCGCGCGCCTTGGGGGCTGCCGCGGGTGGCGCCCCCAAAGATCAGGACGCGCGAGCCTGCGGCGATACCCCCTCCTCGTCGGCCCCACCCTCGGCGACCCCGCCCTCGGCGACCCCGCCCTCGGCGACCCCGGGCCCGCCAGGGGTCCCGCTCCCCGTGGGGCCGGTATCGGGTGGCCCACCGATGCGACCGATGCTGCGACCCCCTGCTGGCGCGGTACCGGTGGGTCCGTTCGCGGCGCGAGCGCGGGGAATGAGCGCGGCGGCGGCGTCGGCTTTGGCCATCTCGGTTTCCAGTTCGAAGATCACCGAGGTGTAGGTATCGCCGGTGATCGCGATCCCGGAGTGACCCAGGACTTCCTGAATGTCTTTGAGGTCCGAGCCGGCGGCCTTCATGTAGGTCGCGGCGCAGTGCCGCAGATCGTGAAACCGGATCGGCGGCAGGCCCGCGCGAGCGACCAGCTTCTCGAACCGTTCGGAGACCAGTTCCGGGTGCCAGGGGCGCCCATCCGGGCGGACGAACACCAGCCCGGTGTCCGGCCAATCCGGGCCCGCGGCGAGTTTCCACTCCGCGCGCCGGGCGAAGTACCGGCGCAGCGCGCCCACCGACACCTGATCCAGCGGCACGGGCCGGTCACCGGCCTGCGACTTCACCGCGTCGGTGATCGTGGTGTAGCCGTCCACCAGGATCGCGGTGGAGATCATCATCAGCCGAGCGTCGAGGTCCAGCTGGCTCTCGGGCAGGCCGACGACTTCCCCCCGCCGCGGGCCGCGGTGCAGCGTCAGCGTGTACAGCGCGACCAGGTCGGGATCATGTTCCTCGGCGAAGTCGAGGAACCGACCGGCCTGCGCGGGTGTCCACACCATCACCGGGCTCGGCCGCGCACCCGTCGCCAGCCAAGCAGCCACCGCCGGTGCGGTCCAGACCCGTGCCTTCGGGCGCCGCCCGGGCGGCAGTTCCAGGTGGGCGGCGGGGTTGAACTCGATCAGTCGGTGGACCCGGATAGCGTCGTTGAGTGCCTTACGCAGGGTGGCGCGGATGCGGTGCAGCGTCGCCGGCCCGGTGGTCGGGACGCCCTTCACGCTGGCACGGACCTCGGGATCGTCGCTCTGGCGGGCGATCTCGATTCCGGTGGTGCGGTCCTCGATGGCCGCGACCATCGCCTGCAGATGTTCGACCCGCAGCTTGTCCACCGGGATGTGCCCGAGATGCGGAATCAGGTGATTGCGGATGTGCCCGGCGTACGAGCGCAGCGTCAGGGTCTTCAGCTTCCGCGTCGCCAACCAGTCGGTGAGGTACTGGCCGGTGCTGATCTCGACGGCCGGGGCGACCCCGGCGCGGATCCGGCGGGCGACCACATCCCGGTCGGGCATCGGCTGGTCCCGGGGCACCGCCAGCAGCAGCGTGGCGATCTGCGCGCCGAGACCCGGGTCACCGGCGGCAAGCGCCAGCAGGGCGTTGACGCGCTGGAGTTCGTCGGCGGCATCCTGCCGTTCGGCGAACGTGCGGTTGCGCAGCTGACGGCGGCCGGGACGGTCCGGGTCGGCGGGCAGTTCCCGCTGGTAAGACCAGCGGCCGTGAGTGGGGCTCCAAGTGCCGCCGGCGCGGCGCAGTTTCGGGCAGCGGGTGCCGAGTTTGCGGCCGTCCGGACCGCGGCACGAGCACTGCTTGGACAGGGTTCCACTCGTCGTGGACATCAGCGAAATCTTCCTACTCAGGGTCGAGCGGGTACCGCGGATTGCGGCCGGGTTGATCGACGCGTGACTGCGGGCGGCGCAGCAAGTCGGTGGATCCAGACGGGTCGGCCGGGTTGGCCGGGTTGGCCGGGCTCAGCGCGGAGGCCGGGTCGGTGCCGGTGCCGATGTCGGGAGTGCTCGCGCCGAGCGCGGCGAGGATTGCCGGGACCGGTACGCGGTAGACACGTCCGTACTGCAGGACCCGCACCGGGAATCGGTTGCCGCCGTCGGCCAGGTCAGCGCGGATCTTCGGGTAGGCGCCGGACGGCGCGATCCGGAAAATCTCGCACGCGACCGGCACGCTGGTCACCGCGCCCAGGGCACGGATCCGATCTTCGGTCCACTCCACAGCGTCGCCGGGCCGCGCACGTCCACTCAGGTTCGCGGAGCGGTCTGCGGCCTCCCAGGGAACGGGCTGGAACGGGGCGGAAGTGGATGCCGCGCCGCGGCGGTGGCGTGGCCGTCGGGTAGTCATCAATTTTCTCCTTGGTAACCAGCAGACAAGTCGGGCGAGAAACGAAAGGAACATCGGCCCGGGTCGGTGTGGAAGTGCGGCCGGTGTGAGCGCCTGGCCGGGAGGTTGCTGCCCGGCGCTGCCGTCGTTGTGCGCCAATGAGGAATCGCAGGCAGGCAGCGAGCGGGGAACGGCCGGATCAGCGTCCGGTCCGGGAGGCCGGGGCGGGTTCACGAGGACCACCTGCAGTTACGTCCGAGTTTGTCCCGTTCGGCCGAGTGAACACCAGGACGTCTTCGTGGGATATCAGGTGTAGTGGGGTCCCTGCCGCGCGGGCTTTGCGGACGGACTGGAGTTGGAAGAACGAGGGACGCGCGACCAGGCGGCCGTCGCGGACGGCGGCCAGCAGCGCCACGCAGCGCTCGGTCGGCACGAGTCCGGCCCGGACGCCGGCGGCCAGGACCGCGGAGGGCAGATCGACCAGGGTGCCGTTCTTGCGCCACGGCCGAGCGGTGACCACGACGGTGCCGCCCGGGCGCAGCAGGGTGGCGCAGCCGGTCAGGATGTCGCTGAACCCGTCGGCCAGGCCGCCAAGGCTGCGCTGGTGGGCGAGGTTTCCTTTGTCGGTGCCGTCGTTATAGGTGTTGTCGTGTTTGGCGACGCCCGCGCCGGGCTCGGGTCGGACCAGGCCATGTACGGTCGGCCCGTAGGGCGGTGAGGTGATGACGAGGCTGACCTGCCCGGCCAGCACTGAGGGCACGAGCGACAGGAGACGGGTGGCGTCACCGCGGATGACCGCACCGTGCCCGGTCGCGCCCTGGCTGTGGGCGCGAGCGAGGTTGCGGTCGGCGATGTCGCTCCAGCGGCTCTCGTACTCCACCCCGACCGCGTCCCTCCCGGCGTGGACGGCTTCCACCAGCGTGGTGCCGATTCCGGCCATCGGATCGAGGACCAGGTCGCCGGGCTGGGAGTAGGCCTGGACGGCGTGCGCGGCGATCGCCGGCAGCATCCGCGCCGGATGGCGCACCGATTCCTTGACGTACCGGCCCCGGCGCTGGACCGGCCCGGTGGCCTGGGCGGTCGCCCACACCGACAGGTACGCCGATCCGGCTGAAGCCATCGTGTCGGCCCTATCCCCACCGGCTGTACCCTGAGCCGCCGTCTCGCCGGCCGGTCGCAAAAACGCTCGCCGGGCCGCCGGGACGGGCGGCTCACTCACTGGCCGCGCCGTCACGACGTGCTCCGGCGGGTCGGACGTCGCGTTGCCGCCCGGGCAGAAGATCGGGCGTCCGGGCTCCTGCTGAAGACAAGAAGGTCCGCATGGATTCGGGTATGTGCTCCCGGCCGGGGGCGGCCATCGGCATCCGTGTGAGCGAGGGCGAGGAGCTCGTCGTCCGGCGACACGTGATACACGAATGCATCGCCGTCAGTATCGGCCTCCACGGCCGCGAGGTGCTGCAGATACCGCAGTCCTGCCGCACTCGCGGCAGCGATCAGCGGGCCGAAGTCCTCCGGCGGCCGGCTAGCCCCGGTGATCGAGTCGACGATCAAGACCAGGCAGCCGGCCGGCTCCAGCAGCTGGCCGCAGCCGGCCAGCAGCCTCGCCAGCCGCGCACGGCTAGTTTCCTCCACCGCGTTCAGCGGCCACGGTGCCGCGATCAGGGTGGTCGCTCCCGTCAGCATGCCGTCTGCTGATCCCTGCGAGCTCGGGTCGTCGAGGGGAGCCAAATCCGGGTCGGTGAGGTCATCGCCGAACCAGCCACTCATCGCCGGTGGCTCACCGGCCGCGGCGCTGCGGAGCTCGGGTGAACCGTCGGAGGCCGCAGATCGGTCCGCTGGGCTGGCCGGTCCGATGATCAGGCTCGCAGCCGGGGTGAACCATGCCGGATGATGCCGGCGTCCGCCCTCCGCGCACACCGCGGTCAGGACATGACCTGCGGTCAGATCAATTACTGCTTGGCCCGGCGCGCTGTAGGCGGCCACCAGCCGATAGGCCAGGCGCGCCGGGACACCCGCCGAGGGTTCGCCGCGACGGGCGGTGCGCCATACGGTCAGCGGCACCGGCGGAGTACCCGGCACCAGATCGGTGGACAGCGCTCCACCGGGGAACTGCGCCTCCCGGCCGTCGGCGCCCGACGACATGAGCTCGGGGTGTTCGGACGAGGCCGCAATGGCGGTGGGGGTGTCGGACACCGGCGGAGTTGACGACGTCGCGGCCGGGAAGCCGACTTCAGCGCTGGAGTTGTTTGCGGACGCGGGGTCGGTTACGGAAGCGGGGTCGGTTACGGAATTGGGGTCGGACGAAGAAGAGCGATCGTTCATGCGGGTTCGGCTCCGCGCCGCGCCCGGAATACGCTGACCCCTCAGAACCGGCGGTTGTGAGCCCCAGCGAACGCGCCCCCATCTCACAGTGGCTTACAGAGTTCTCACAGTGTCCGCGACGCTGGTGAATGTCCTCCTCAGCTTCACCGGCTCCCCGGGCCTGTTTGGAATCCAGGAACCTCTATCGGGTGGCCCCACAAGCGCCGGGGCGTGCGTCCATCCGGCCCGGCTACTGCCCGAGCGCGCCGTCGAGGATGTCGTCCAGCAGATCACGAGCGGACATACCGCGCCGTCGTGCCTCCTCGTGCAGCCGCCGCTCCTGGGCGGGTGACGGGCAGCTCGCTTGCGCCGTAGGTGGGGCTGACCCGTCCATTCCTGCCGCAAACCATTCCTTCAAGCGTTGCTGACGAGGGACGACCTCCTGGGGGTCCTCCGGCACTCCGAGCGCATAGCGCAGAAAGAACTCGGTGGCGAGGAGACCGGTCTTGGCGCCTTCGATCTCCGCGCGAGCGAGAACGAACCTCAAGAGCAGTGGCGAGATGCGCATCATGACCGTGACGTCGCGCGAGTCTGACGAGGGCAGTTCAACGGGCTCCAGCGCCGCCGCACCGACACGACCCGCGAGTTGGGCCTCGCGGTGACGGCGGATCGATGAGCCCAGAGCTTCGGCGGCCGCGATCGGATCCGTGCGCCCCGGTTCGTAGGCCAGCGGCACGCGGGAGCCGGGAAGCGATGCTGGAGGTCCGGGCGGTGATGACCTCCCGATGTCCCGTGCCCACGGGTTAGCGAACCCGCCGCCGGCCGGCGGCTGCTGGGGCGACTCGCTCGACCGATCTGTCACTTCACATTACTCCACACAGGATTCAACGGCGGCGCGTTCACTCCTCAGTGGATACAACACCTCGCCCTCGATGAGGTGAGAGATCGTGTGAGAAGCCGCGCAGAACCAGATGTGAGAACGCAGTGAGCGGCTGTGAGGGGTCTGTCAGCACCAGCTGACTGAATCGAGGTCGTCCGCCTGGCGCTATCCGGCGGATCCTGCGTCCCTCGCCTCTAGGAGCATTTCGCGATGAGCACCCCGTGGCCGAGCTCGGCCCTGGCCGCCGCTGATCAGGCATTCACCGCCCTGACGACCGATCCCGATCCTCTCCTGCTCGATCTCGACCAGTTCTCACCGGCGGCTGGATTGCCCAGCGGATCGATGCCTCTCCGGACGCTGCGTAACTGGCTGCTCGAGCACCCTGGTGCGCACAACGCACAGGACGCCGTCTGGACCGAACTGATCCAGCGAGCCCGGACGGGCGAGCCGCAGTGGGTGATCACCGCGGTCGGCATGGCGATGCCCTCGCTGCTGCGCTCAGCGGTCGAGCTGCGCGCCGGCTATCCCGACGATCCTGACGACATCGACTCCGAACTGCTCACCGGCTTTCTCTCCGCTCTCCGCGACACTCGCGTACCGGCCGCGGAGCTCACCTGCGCCCGCCTGTGCTGGGCCGCCTGGCGAGCCGGGCACCACCTGCTGCGTCAAGCCCGCGAACAGGTTCCCGTCGATGATCTCGAGCATGCTCTGGCCTCCCGGCCACCCCGAATTCCCTACGGACATCCCGACGTTCTGGTCGCCCGTGCCGTCGCGTTGGAACTGGTCGACGAGGGCGACGCCGAGGCCTGGATCGATACGCGGCTGGCGTTGCGGGACCCCGTCCCGCTCGCCGCCGCGCGTCGTATCACCGTCGACGCGCTGCGGATGCGGTTGAACCGCGTGGATCAGCGCCTGGCCGCCGCGCTGGCCGACGGCCTGCTCACCGGCGTGGCCTCCGCCGAAGCCCGCGCCCAGCTGAAGAAGGCCGCCGCGCACCGCACCGCCACCCGCGCTACTCGGCCCCGCGGGCGCATCCACGCCGCCTGACCGATCCCGCTGTTCGATGCCATGGTCGCAGCGACCGATCAATGCCTCGCCAGCATCCTGACCAAAACCGTTTTCGTCGACGTAGTCCGTCCCGACGGCATCCTCCAGCCAACCTAGAGTGCGTTGCACGCTGCCGGCCGACTGGGGCGGCGAGGATGTTCTCGGCGACACCGGCCGCACGCGAGCACTCCCTCACGGGGTCAGCGACGCGTCACAGCTTGGCTCACCCTCAGCCGGTTTAATTTTTGGCACCAACTCCCGTTCGGACGGGGATTCGAACCAACCAACTTTGCTGTCGCTCGACGTGCGATCTGCCTCTCCGCAGCACGCAGGAGACCAACGAGGAGCGCCGGCCGCGATCGGTAGATCGCGGCCGGCGCTCTTCGTGTTTTCGAAACTCCGGCCGGTTTCGGGTCCCGGAGCTCAGGCCGTTTGTCGTCTCCGGACCTGTCGCCGACGGACACATTCCTTCGCGGTCTACTCGGCCGCGCGACACGAAATCTTGATGACTGACTCTCTGTTTCCGAAGCGGCCGGGCCCCTATTCACGCGGCGTTGGCACTCACATGCCGCCGTGCAGCGCGTGTGTCCTTTGTCCACAGGTCACGCGTGGCTGACCTGCGGCTCAGCGGGTTGTCCACAGAGCCGGACACGATCTGTGCACTGGGTCGTGCAGGAATGTGAGCAGCGCCAAGGAGAGGCGGCACGGTGCTGTGAGGTCCCTGTAAGGCCGTGTGAGATGCGGGGGCGTTCGCCAGGGCTCACAGACGACGGTTCTGAAGGTGCGGATCGCTTCTCGCTGCGCACAGCGCGGCGCTGGGGCGCCGTCCGCCGCCGAGCCCAGCACGGACGCATGGTGCGGCGAGTCAGGGTCGATCCGGGTGCTGCGCACGGAATGCGCTGACACACATTCCCTCCTCGCGTACCCGAATGGGAGGACGAGCTCCTCCCGGAACGCATCCCTGCTCGCTCGCCTCCGCTTCGGTGCTCGGGGCTCGGCGGCGGTCCCATGACCGCCTTTTCGAGCATTCGCCCGGCGCCGCGCGTCCTTCGCGTGGCGCCGGGCCGGAGGTGACCCCCCCCAATGTCTGGCTCTCCGGCGTGCCCGCGCGCCGCCAGGTCTTGTTGTCCGGCGCGCTCGCGCCGCGCCCGTTTCCTCTCGCCCCCCACCGGACGGCCTCGGCGAGCACTCAGCCGAGTGCCGCGCGCAGCGCTGACCGGCGCCTTTCTTTCCTTGTCGTGGCTTCCGGATGCTGCCGTGGCCGCGCCCGCTCCCGGCGTTCCGACACCGAAGTCATTGCCGGAGGTGATCAGCAGCCTGCAGCTCTGGGTGCTGGGAATCATCGGCTCGATCGCGACCCTGTACGCGGTCCTGGCCGCGGTATACCTGACCACCGCCGGCGGCAGCCCCGAGCAGGAAATCAAGGGCAAAACCGCGCTGCGCAACGCGCTGGTCGGCTACGCCCTGGCCATCCTCGCGCCGGTGCTGCTGCAGATCGCCAAGAGCATCGTCGCGGTCTGATCGTCATGAGCGGCTTCGTCCTCAATCAGATCCTGTCGTGGCTCTTCGACGCCGTACTCGCCGCGCTGGACGCGGTGATCGAGTTGATCAGCGACGCGCTGCTGGTCACCCCGGAACTCACCAGCCTGCCGCAGGTGCAGGCCTTGACCGGCCGATCCGTGACCGTCGTCGACACCGTCTTCGTCCTCGTGTTCCTCGCCGCCGGGGTGCTGACCATGATCGCTGGCGGCGAAGAGACCACCCAGTACACGGTCAAAGATCTCGTTCCCCGCGCCGTGGTCGGTTTCCTCGCCGCGCACTTCTCGCAGCTGCTCTGTGGACGGGCCATCACGCTGGCCAACGCGGTGTGCGGAGCGCTCAGCGACCAGAACGTCGACCGGTCGTTCGGCGTCGCCGCGCTGCGCCAGCACCTGCGCGCCGGCAACAACCCCGGCGTCATGCTGCTGCTGCTCGTGATCGTCGTGCTGGTCATCGTGCTCGTGGTCAGCATCGCCTTTGGCCTGATCACCCGCTTCGGTGTCCTGTTCATCTTGACCGCCGCTGCTCCGCTCGCGCTGGCCTGCCACGCCCTGCCGCACACCGACCCGGTCGCCCGGCTGTGGTGGCGGTCCTATCTCGGGGTCCTGGCCGTCCCCGTGCTGCAGGCCTTCACCCTCGCCGCCGGACAGTGGATGCTCACCGACATCCGGCACATCTTGCCCGACCTCCCCTGGTCCGGCGGTTCCGCGACGATCCTCAATCTGCTGGTCGTGCTGGTGCTCCTGTGGACCACGCAGCGCATCCCGAGCCTGGTGCGCCGCTACGTCTCGGCCGGCGGCCGGCCACCGAACGCGTGGGGGACCGTCGTGCGGGTCCTGGCCGTGCGCCGTGTGGCGGGGATGCTGTGATGCGCGCACACACCACCCCGAGTCCGCCGGGACAGTCAACCCGCGCCGGCCGCGACGAGCCGCTGCGAGCGCGCATGCCGGCCGACGTCGACGCACCGGACACCGCCGCCTACGGCCTGACCTTCCGGCAGCTGGCCATCCTGGCCGTCGCGGCGCTTCTCGCCTACACCGGCTGGAGCGCGCTGCGCGCAGTTCTGCCGGTTCCGCTGCTGGCCGCCGGTTGCGGTGTCGTGGCCGTCGTCGCGGTGGTCCTGGCGCTGGGCCGCCGCGACGGCCTGCCGATGGACCAATGGTTACGCGCCGCGATCCGCCACGGACGCGCCCCGCACGCGCTCTCGACCCTCGAGCAGGCACAGCCCGCGCCGCCGTGGGTGCAGACGCTGCCCCGGCCGCGGATTCCGCTGCCCGCTCCGCTGCGCCTACCGGCGACCGCTATCGACGCGGACGGACAGATCCACCTCACCGCCGGGCTCGACGCGGCGATCGTCGCCGCGACCACCGTCAACCTCGCCCTGCGCACCCCCGACGAGCAGACCGCGCTGATCGAGGGCTGGGGACGGTGGCTGAACTCCCTGGCCGCGCCCGCGCAGGTCGTCGTGACCGCCCAGCCGGTCGACCTGCGCTCCCACGCCCGGCACCTCGAGGACACCGCAGATCGCCTGGACGACCCGGTGCTCGCCGACGCGTGCGCCGATCACGCCGCCTTCCTCCACGAGCTGGCCGATCGGCGCGATCCGCTCCGCCGCCAAGTCCTGCTCGTCACCCCCGCCCCCACCTCCGCCGGCGTCAGCCGCGTTCCGCGCAACCGGCGTTCGTCCCGCCCGTCGCGCTCCACCACGGCGCCCGGCGCCCACGACCGCGTCCCCGGGACGCGTGCGGCACGACGCCGCGCCGAGGACACCGCCCGGGCTCTGTCCGGGCTCGGCGTCACCGCCCGCGTGCTCGACGGGGATGCCGCCACCGAGGCCCTCGCCGCCTCCGCCGACCCCTACCGGCCGCCTCGCGCGCGCGGCATCGCCGCGCCGGACGCCCTCACCACCGGCCCACCTATGCGAAGGACACGATCGCGTTGATCCGACCATCCCGACCCCGAACCCGCACCCACCCCCACGCCACCGAGGACCTCACGGAGTACGCCGCGTCCGGCGCGGAATCCGACGCGTCGACGCCGCTGGCCGCCGGCGTCGCCCCCACGGGAGTGGAAGTCACCGCCCGGCATCTGCGGGCCGGCGACGGCTACGCCGCGACTCTGGTCGTCACCGGCTACCCCGCCGAGGTCGGCCCGGCCTGGCTCGAGCCCCTGCTGTCCTGGCCCGGCCGCCTCGACCTCGCTCTGCACATCGATCCGCTTCCTGCGCCGGTCGCGGCTGCCCGGCTGCGCACCCAGCGCGCCCGCTACCACTCCACCCTGCGCGTGGATGCCGCCCGCGGCCGGCTCCCCGATCCGTCGCTCGAGGCGTCCGCGGAAGCCGCCACCGATCTGGCCGAACGCCTCGCGCGCGGCGAGGCGAAACTGTTCCGCGTCGGCCTGTACCTCACCGTCCACGCCCGCACCGAACCGGAACTGGCCGACGCGTGCGCGCAGGTCCGCGCCGCCGCCGCATCCGTGCTCCTCGACGTCCAACCGGCCACCTGGCGGCACCTGGCCGGGTGGACCACCACCCTGCCACTGGGCGTCGACCTGCTCCGCGCCCACCGCACCATGGACACCCAAGCCCTCGCGGCCGCGTTCCCGCTCGCCTCCCCCGACCTGCCCGCCCCGCTGCCCGGAGACCCACCCACCAGCGGCGGTGTGCTGTACGGGATCAATCCCGACTCCGGTGGCATCGTGTGGTGGGACCGGTGGGCGCAGGAGAACCACAACGCGATCGTGCTGGCCCGCTCCGGCGCCGGAAAGTCCTACTTCGTCAAACTCGACATCGCCCGCAACCTCTACCACGGGGTGCAGGTCGCGGTGATCGACCCCGAAGACGAATACCGGCACCTTGCCGCGACCGTGGGCGGCACCGTCGTGCAGCTGGGCGCCCCCGGTGTCCGGATCAACCCCTTCGACCTCTCACCCGGACCGGCACGCGCCGACGCAGTCACCCGGCGCGGACTGTTCATCCACACCCTCATCGGCGTCCTGCTCGGTGCGGCACCGGCCACCGACGAACGGGCCGCCCTCGACCGGGCGATCCTGGCCGCCTACCGCGAAGCCGGCATCACCGCCGATCCGGCCACCCACAGGCGACCCGCCCCGCAGATGGGAACCCTGGTCGCGGCGTTGTGCGCCGACCGCGACCCCGCCGGGGGCGCCTTGGCCGGACGCCTCACGCCCTGGGTCGAGGGCAACTACGCGACCCTGCTCAACGGACCGACCACCACCGCCCCGTCCGGGCAGCTGGTCGTGTGGTCCTTGCGGCAACTGCCCGATGAACTACGCGCGGCGGGCACCCTGCTGGCCCTCGACGCGATCTGGCAGAGCATCGACAACCCCACTCACAGCGGCACCGGCGCGTACGACACCAGCACGGTCGACACACGCACGCACACGGCCGAGGGCGGACGGCCGGTCCGGCGGATGGTCGTCGTCGACGAGGCATGGCTGCTGCTCCGCGACGGCGAAGGCGCCAAGTTCTTGTTCCGGCTGGCCAAGGCCGCCCGCAAACGCAACGCCGGGCTCACCGTCGCCACCCAGGACGTCGCCGACATCCTGAGCACCGATCTCGGGCAGGCCGTCGCGGCCAACTCGGCCACCCAGATCCTGCTCAAGCAGGCCCCGCAGGCCATCGACGCGATCGGTGCGGCCTTTGGGCTCACCGCCGGCGAACGCCGGGCCCTGCTGGCCGCCCGGACCGGCACCGGGCTCCTGCTGTCCGGGACTTACAGGGTCGGCCTGGAGGTCGTCGCGTCGCCCGCCGAGCATCGGATGGCCACCACCACTCCCGCCGAACTCGCCGAGCTTCACCACAACGAACTGTTCGACGGAGAGCTCGACGACACCGACCTCCCCGACACCGACCTTCCGGACACCGGCCTTCCCCGCACTGGCCGTGCCAGCACTGAGCGCGGCGACACCGCTGATTCGGTATTTTCTGGTTCGCCGCGGCTGCGCGCCGACGCGTCGGCCGGGGCGCGGAGGTGGCCGCGATGATCGGTCACCAGAGACTGCACCCAGCGCTGGCGTCGTTCATCGCCACGTCGCCCGGTCCTTCTGGACCGGGCGACGTCGTTCCCGGGGTCCCGGGGCCGAGCCGATGGGTGCTGGAGGCGATCGGCTGGGCGATGCACCGGCCATGGCTGCTCGCGGTCGCCGCCGGCGTGCTGGTGATCCACGCGCTCGCCCGGATCGCCCTCGCCCGATGGCGGCACACCCGCCACGCGACGGGTGCGCGGGTGGTGACGATCGCGCCGCCGCCCGAGGTCGAGGAACACGCCGCCGAAGCCTTGTGGGCCAACCTCGCCGGGACCCTGCTGCCGTCGAGGCGACGCCGCTGGCTGACCGGCGCGCCCCACGTCGTGTGGGAATACCTGTGGACCGGACGGCGACTGCAGATCCGGATCTGGGTGCCCGGCACCGTGCCGCCCGGCGCGGTCGAAGCCGCCGTCCGCGCCGCGTGGCCCAGTAGCGCCGTCGCCACCGAACCAGCCGGCCCGCCGCTGCCGCTGGACGCACCAGCCGCCGTGGGGGGACTGCTGCTGCCGACCGCGTCCGACCGGCTGCCCTTCGACGCCGACCAGCCCGCTGATCCGCTTCGCGCACTGATCGCCGCCGGGTCGCAGCTACGGCCGGGGGAGCAGGCCTGCGTGCAAGTCCTCGCCCGGCCCGCCACGCCCCGGCAGACCACGCGGGCACGCGCGACCGCGCGCCGCATGCGCCAGGGACAGACCACGGGTCTGGCGGTCAATCCCGCCGCGCCGCTGCTGTGGTTGGTCGAACTGTTCCTGCCCAGTGCGCCGCGCCGGAGCACGACCGGCGCTCGGCCCACCTCGGCGGCGGGCCGTGACCCGGGCATCGAACGCGACGTCCGCGCGGTGCTGGACAAGACCGCGGGGGTGCTGTGGGTCACCAGCGTCCGGTACGCCCTGACCGCCAGCAGCGCCCGCGCCGGCACCGACCCGCATCCGCGGCTGGGTGGGCTGGGCAGCACGATCGCGGCGGCCTTCGCCGTCTACGACGGCCGCAACCGCCTCATCCGCCGGGTCCCGCTCACCGGCCCGGCACACACCATGGCGCAGCGACGCCTCTCCGGCGGATTCTTGGCCAGCAGCGACGAACTCGCCGCGTTCGCCGCACTGCCCCGCGACCTGGCTGTGCCGGGCTTGGAGCGGGCCCGCGCCAAAGCGGTCCCCGCCCCGATCGCCGTGCCCACCGGTGGGCGTGGCACCAAGGTCCTCGGTGACGCTCAGGTCGGCGGGCACGCCGTGGCCCTCTCGGTGCCCGACTCCCGGTTCCACACCCACATGATCGGCTCCACCGGCTCCGGCAAGACCACGCTGCTCGCCGGGCTTGCGCTCGACGACATCAAGGCCGGGCGCGGCACCGTGGTCATCGACCCGCACGGCGACATGGTCCTCGACATCCTCGACCGGCTCCCGGCCTCCGCCGCCGACCGGCTGGTGCTCATCGATCCCGACCAGCCCAACCACGCCGCGTTCAACCCGCTGCAGGGCGAGGACCCGGACCTGGTCACCGACAACCTGGTGTCGATCTTCGGGTCCATCTTCGCCAAAGCCTGGGGACCGCGGATGGACGACGTGATGCGGGTGGCGTGCCTGACCCTGCTGCGGCACCCCGCGGTAACGTTGCAGCACATTCCGCCGCTGCTGAACTCCAAGCAGTTCCGCAGCGAGATGACCGTCGATCTGGACGATCCGGCCGGCCTCGGCGGGTTCTGGGCCTGGTACGACGAACTCACCCCGGCGCTGCGCTCCCAGGTCATCGGCCCGGTCCTTGCGCGGCTGCGGTCGTTCCTGCTCCGGGATTTCGTCGCCCAGACGCTGCGCTACCCCCGGTCGAGTTTCGACATGCGCAAGGTCCTCGACGGCGGCATTCTGCTGGTCCGCCTCCCGAAAGGCGCGCTGGGAGAAGACACCACCAAGCTGCTGGGTTCGCTGATCCTCGCCCAGGTCTGGCAAGCCGCCACCGCCCGCTCGAGAATCCCGGCCGACAGACGCCGGGACGCGAGCCTCATCATCGACGAGGCGCAGAATTTCCTCACGCTCGCCGACTCGCTGGACACGATGCTCGCCGAAGCGCGGAAATACCGGCTCGCGTTGACTCTGGCCCATCAGGACCTCGCGCAGTTCCCCCGCGAGCTGCTCGCCGCAGCCTCGGCCAACGCGCGGAACAAGATTTACTTCGCCTGCGCCCCCGAGGACGCCCGGCTCCTGGCCCGGCACACCCTCCCGGAACTGGACGAACACGACCTCACACATTTGGATGCCTATCACGCCGCCGCGCGGCTGATCGCCGACGGACGGCAAACACCCGCGTTCACCCTGCGGACCCGCCCGCCCCGGCCTCTCATCGGTGATACCGAGGAGATCCGCCGGCGCGTCGCGGCCAGCGTCCCCGACCAAGACACCAGCGCCCTCGACGCGCTCGTCCTCAAATTCTCCCAACGCCCCCGACGCGACGCCCCGGACCGCAACCGGCGGCCCTCGGCGGAGGCCTCCGGCACGAGCAGCTGAACCCTCGGGCCATCTGCTGCGGCGACGGCGACCCGGTGGGCCTTCCGTGACCCCTTCCGTCAGGTCTTCCCTTCGGTCTTCCCCAGCTCAGACCGCGTCGCGGCGATCAACCACCGTGGACGGTCCATGTGCGCAGGACGTCCGGGCTGACAAGCGACGGCGAGTCCGCCCCGCGAGCCAGACACCCCCTCCCAAGGGGGATCCCCTTCTCCCGCTAGGAGCATCCTCGTGTCCTCCGCATCTCCTCCCCGGGCCTCGTCCACCCTCCGATCCCACCTGGCCAGTCTTCGCCGTCTGACACTGCGCGACCGCCAGCTGCTGGACTGGCTCGCCGAGCACTATCTGCTCTCCACCGCTCAGATCACGCAGGCACTCTTCCCGTCACCGCGCACCGCACGGCTGCGCCTGAAGACGCTGCACGACTTCGGCGCGCTCGAACGGTTCGCCGACATCACCACCGGCACCAACCAGCACCTGTACGCCCTCGGACCGGTCGGTCTCCTCGTCGCCCCGACCCAGTGGAACGACCCGGACCGGCCACAGTCCCGGCCGCTACGGTCCAGCGCCGAACGGACGGCACGCATCGCTGCGTCCCGCACCCTGCGGCACCTGCTCGGCACCAACCAGTTCTTCGTCGATCTGCTCGCCCACGCCCGCGCCCACCCCGACGCTCACCTGCAACGGTGGTGGTCCGAACAGCACGCCACCGCCTCCTGGACCTTGGCCGGTATCCGCCCCGACGGGCACGGCGTCTGGACGGCGCAGGGCCGCACCGTCGGGTTTTTCCTTGAGCACGACAACGGCACCGAGCCCCTCGGCACCGTGCTGGGCAAGCTGCGCGCCTACAGCCGTCTGGCGGCCGTCGGTCCCCGCTATCCGGTCCTGCTGCGCGTCCCCGGCCCGGTCCGGGAGGCGCATCTGCTCGACGCGCTCACTGACATCCCCACGCCGATGCCGGTGGCGACCTCCACTCACGACAGGCATCCCGCCGTCGCGGCCTGGCTGCTCGCCGCCGATCCGAGTCGACGCCGCGCGCTTCACGAGCTGCCCAGCGACCACGGCCCCGACGACCCACCCATCAACCCGCATCGCTACCAGCCCACCGACGGCCGCCCGACCGCCTGACGTCCGGCCTGCGTCGCTGCCTGCCCTCGAGGTACGCCGACCCCCGACACCGGCCACCCAGCGGGGTCGGCAAGCCGTTCTCACACGACGGGGCGCGCCGATTCAGGCTGGCTGTGAGAACCACTGCCGAGGTTTTCTTCTCACAGACGCTGGCGCTCTAGCCAGGGAAATTCTTCTAACACCGCAGCCCAGAGCGCCTTTTCACGAGGTTTCTCCGCCGATTGAGGTGGGAGATCCAGCCGCTACGTTTCCGGCATCACATCCCTCTTTTAGCTCCACCCGGTCCCGCCTCGCGGGGTTCCCGCCGCACTCTGCGGTGCTGCTCGTCCACCCGCCTCACGGCCGGTCGACGTCCGCACCGCGCGGCGACCCTCTGCCAGGCCGCACTGGTCTTTCCCTGTCCCGTTCCGGCCCACGACCCGTGGCGCTGGTCCCCGGCGTGCCCGACGCGCCTATGCATCCGGAGGTAATTGATGCCTGCTACTACGCGGTCTCGTACCGCCCCGGTGACCGTCCAGACGTACGCCGCAGTCCTGCCCGACGGCATCTCCGCCCAGGACTTCCTGGCGCACGCGCTCGTCGGCGGGCACGCGTTGGCTCCGCGGTTCTGGACCAACGCGCGGCGCCGCCACCGCGACCAGCTCGTCGGCTACCAGCCCGGTCGCCGCGCACTGTGCGCCGGTGGTCGGCTGGACCTGCTGGACCTGCGAGGGCAACGTGAGGCAGTCGCCGCCTGGGCGGCCGTCCGCTACCACCACTGGTTCCAGCTTGCGCGCGGCACTCGCGACGCCAAACCGCTCGCGGCATTCCTCCGTCGTCACGCCACCGCACCGCAGCAGTATCCGCGGTCGGAGGCCGAACACGACTTCTGGTCGCAGCCGCGGATCAACGCCATGGTGCTGCACAACCACACCGTCGCCGATCCCCAGCTCTGGCTCTCCCCCACCCAGGTGGAGATGTTCCAGGCCGGCCAGAAGGCCTACGTCCAGTACAGCATGGATGCGGCGCTGGCCTGCGACAAGATCATCCTGCCGACCGGTGAGGTCCTGGCCCCGGCTAGCGATTTCATGGCCGACCGCATCGCCTACCACCAGCAGGCGCTTGCGCATCTGCGTGCCCTCCGGGGTTCGCAGCGGCTGATCGCCGTCACCCGCAACTCCTGAACCTGCCAACCACGAGTACAGGGAACCAGAACAGCAGCGCGGAGCCCCCGGCTCCCGCTGCTGTCCTGGCCGCCCCGTCCTGCGTGCAACGGCAACCGAACGATCCTCCGCGGCATGAGCACCGGAGAGCGCACCGCGCGGCAGATCGCGCCCGATCGCCCGTCCCTCGATTCGCCGCCGAGGCCAAGTCCCGGCGAGGTTCCGCTGCGCGCAGGCACATGCACGGGTCCGTCACTACCTGCGCCGCGACCGACGAGGTCACCGCAGTTGGGTCGCGCGCCGGGCGCCCTGGGCCAGGGCATCGCGGAGTCCCCGGCCACGCAGCAAACGGCCGCCTTCCCCTCTTCCCCGACCCTTCTCAGCTTCCCGGAAAGGGAGGTTTCTTCTGTCATGTCTATCCGACTGTGGTTTCGCCTCGACGAGGTCCTGCCTCTGGCCGAGCACGCCGCGGCGTGCTTCGACCACCGCGCTCCGATCGCCCCGCTACCCGAGCAGGCCGGGCGCCGGCCAGCGCTGATCTGGGACGGCCGCGGCCAGATCGATCAGCTGTACTCCAACGGGCTGCCCGGCTGGTACGTGCCATTCGGGTTCCCGTACACCGCGGCCGCCTCGACCTGGCAGCACGCCAATACCGGCGAGCGCGGCACCCCGGCCGGCGCCGGCCGCGACACCGCGGTGCTGCTCCTGGACGTACCCGGACAACAGCCGCCCCTGCTTGAGCGGCTCCGCGCCGCTCGGGACAGCGGCGTGTTCTGGGTCGCGCTCACCACCGCTGACGGCCCGGTCCTCGGTAGCGACGCGGTCAGCTTCGCCGAGCAGCGCGGCGACCTCGCCCCGCCGCACGCACAGTGGATGCCCAGCACCGTTCGGATCGACGAACCCTGGACTGCGGCCTATCCGGCGCTGACCCCGATCGGCTACACCACGAGCAACGGCGACACGATCCCGCGCTTCGACCGGACCACCGTCGAACGGATGGTCACCGACTTCGCCGCCGCGCACGACAACCCCGACCGGAACACCGATCTGATGCCCGGCGAACGCCCTCGGCTGTCCTTCTACGAGCCAGGCGTCCTGGTCATCGCCCAGGAGACCGACGACGGGACCGACACACCGAGACTGCGCGTGACCGACATCCTGACCCCGGACGCCGACGGGTTGTATGCCGTCGGCGCGCATCAATGGGCTTGGGAGCAGGCCCCGGGTCCCGAGGGCACTGTCCGGTGACTGCCGGCGACGACGCGACCATCGTGGACGCGGTCTTCGCGCAGACCCGCGAGGGCTGCTACCGACTGACTCGCGTGCACCACATCGCCGGACGCGTCCTGCGTGTTGACGTCGACCGCGACTACTACCCGTTCCAGAGCCACGCGCGTGCGGAGATTCTCGCCCCGTCCCTGACCTGGACCGTGCTCGCTTACGTCCCGCCGGCGGAGTGGCATCGGCAGACACCGGTTCGTCACGCCGACGCCGGCACGCTCGCCCCCATCGCCAACCTGCTGCTGGAGCGGGCGCTGCGCATCCTGCCTGCCTCGCCGTGAGGCTGCGTTCCACCGCCAGCGGGCCGAACTACAAGGACGCCGAAGACGCCCCGGCCGCGCCGTGCCGCCGGGCCCCGCAGCCGTGCAGGCATCCCTCATCACTACCCCTCTTCACCGAAAGGCTCCGCTATGAGCCCCCACGCTGACCTGCCCGACAAACCTCCGTCTCCTACCCACGAGAGCCCCGACGATCCTGACACCCGCACGCCTGCCGACCAGGGACATCGACCCACCACCGCAGAATGCGCGCCCTCGACGCAGGCTGCACCCAGTGCGGCATGGCGACGGGAAGCGCTCGCCGCGGTCATCTCCGAGCTCGACGTCGCCCTCAGCTCGTGGACCGTGCACGCCCTCTGGGTCGATGCCGAGGAGCAGCTCTATGCCCAGGCCGAGCCGGACGATGTCCCCCTCATGCTGGAGGCGCCCCTGACCTCCCTGCTCGGACGGGCGCAGGAAGCAGGCCTGCAGGACGACGCGGCCAGTCCTGCGGATCTGGTCGGGTACGCGCTGGTCCACCAGGCGCCGAGCCCGCACGACACCGTGACGACCGTCTGGGCCGCCGACCTGTCCGGCCGGATGTGGCAGGGCCACCGCGACGCCGACGGGGTCGTGCACGCGGCTGAGCCCTCCGCGTCACGCCGCGACCCCTACCTGCGGGCAGTGGCCGCTCTCGCGCTGGCCACCGCCGGACACTTCCCGGCAGACCCTCAGCGCGTACGCACGGGCGCTGCCGCGTTCGTCCTGCTGCTCGGCGGCTCGCCGGCGACCGTCGCCAACGCCACCGCCTTCGCCGCGGCGACCGGGCTGCAGTTCCGCCACTACAGCCCCGACGCCCCGCCCATGCCGACGGACTGGATGGACGCCATCGTGGCGCTCGTCGATCTGGACGCCGTCCCCCTCGCCGTAACTCTCCCGCTGCGACCCGTCACGGTCCTGCTGGTCC
The DNA here is from genome assembly GCF_006912135.1 of Cryptosporangium phraense. Lineage (NCBI taxonomy): Bacteria > Bacillati > Actinomycetota > Actinomycetes > Cryptosporangiales > Cryptosporangiaceae > Cryptosporangium > Cryptosporangium phraense. The sequence continues at coordinate 121,161 of NZ_VIRS01000016.1, forward strand.
CCGCAGCCATCGACGGCACACCCAGCAACCCGCCTGTCCGGGCGGCTGCGGAATCACTGCTCGCCGAGTTCAGCATCAGCGACGCCGACCAACCCGACACGCCCAACTGGACGACGCTGGCCAAGCTCCTGCGCACAAAGCCCTCTGCGCGACCGACGTAGCGCCAGCGCGGGCCGGACCATCCGGTCGTAATGGTGGGCGCTGCATATCGCGCCAGGCCGCGGCTTCGGCCGCAGCTCGTACCGCCAGCAAACGGGCCTGACCCGCACGCCGCACCGCACCCTCCTCCTTTGCTAGTCCCGCAGCCCTCGCCTCCGGTGAGGGCCATTTTCGTCGTGCGCCGCTGCGTCCCCGAGGGCGCGCCGCGTCAGCGATTCCTCCGCGGACGCGAACCGAATCTGGAGTTCCTCATGCCTGATCACCCTGTGAGTTCCGGTCCTTCTGCTGCACCCGAGCCACCCGCACTGCCCGGATCCATGCCCGCCGGATCCATGCCCGCCGGGTCTGGGCTGCGGGGTGTGCCCGAGCCCTGGCTGCCGCCCTCCGCGCTCGCCGCAGCCCTCAACACCCTCAACCCCCGCGCGGGCGCCTATCCGCTTCTGCTGAGCCTGCACCGGGACACCGCCGGCGCACTGGTCGCCGTGGAAGAAGGAATCGACCCGGACGCCTGGGCGCACCTGGGCTACGCCGGAACCCTCGGGTGGGTCGCCGGCGGTCTGGCGCGCACCCCCTGGACCCTTCTGCCGCCCGCCGGGTTCTGCCTGATCGCCGAGCGGCATTCCGGTCCACTGCTCGGGTGGGCCGCCGACCGCAACGGCGGCATCTACGAACTGACCGTCAATGTCGTGCACGGCCTACGCATCCGGCACTATCTGACCGCCGGGCCCGCCCGCCGCAGCGAGCCGCTGCCCTACCTGCCCCGGGCACTGGCCGCGGTCGCGCTCGCCGCCGCAGGCCATCACCCCGGGGTCCCCGGCCAGCCCCCGAACGCGCTGCTCGTCGGAGGAAGCGCCGATCTCTACGACGACCTCGAGGCGAGCCAGACGCGCTACCAGCTGCACCACTACGAACGGCGAACTCCGCCGCTGGAGGAGTGGGCCGCGGCGTCGCTGGTCTTCGTCGCCACCGACGCCGCGGACCGATGCCGTGATCTGCCGCTGCGCCCCGACGTGATCTACCTGCCCGAAGCCGGTGTGCCGGGCTCGCCGTCCGCCGACGGATACGTCGCCCAGCTGGACGCGATGGCCGTCGCGCGCCGTCACCCCGATCGCTGGCGCATTCAGTGGCTGCCTGGTGCCCAGTTCGGGACCGGCCGCTAGCACCACAGCTGCGCGCACCAGGGCGGCCGCCCGCTAGCGGCCCCACCGGCATCGTCGCGCGGGCACCGAGCCCGCAGTGACCCGCCCGTGCTCATTCCGCTTGCCGTTCTTTCCCTTCGTCGCCGCGCCCGACCCCGCGCTTCTCGCGCACCGCGGACCTACCGCCCGGGCCGGCCGCAGCGCCGTGCCCGGGCGCCCCCGCGTCCTACCACGCCAGGGAGTTCTCTGTGTCCTCACTGAAACCGCCTGAAACGCCGCACCGTACGGCCCCGCGCTCCACGACAGCCCGCAGCCACCTGCGGACATCACGTCTGCGGATCGTCCGTCCGCCGGCCATCCTCATCGTCGGCGCCTCGATCACCGGGCCCATCCTGGCGCTGCTGCTCTGCCGCGCCGGATTCGACGCCGTGTCCGTGCTCGACGCGGCCCCGGCCGTGACCGAACGCGGCGGCGGTGTGCTCGGACTGCGCCACCCCAGCCTGGACATCCTTGACCGCGCCGGGGTTGACCAAAACGACTACGTCACCCACCCGTCCGAACGCATCCGCACGATCGAGGTGCGCCATCGCCGTACCAACGGCCCGGCTACGCATCTCTACCCGGGGCGCAACACCACCTGGACGCAGCTGCATCATGCCCTGACCCGCCGACTGCCCGACGGCACGCTGCGCACCGGGCAGCGCGTCACCCACCTCCACCTGGCCGGCGGACGGCCGCAGCTGACCGTCGCCGGCGCCGACCCTTACTCCGCCGACCTGGTGATCTTCTGCGACGGACGCACGTCCGTCGGGCGCCGGATCCTGGACCCCCGGCGGCGCCTGCGCTACGCCGGCTATGTCGCCCACCGCGGCCACACCGACGCCCCGACCGACAACCGGACCAGCTATCTGGCCGACTTCTGCCGCTACGAGCCAGTGCCCGGTGGCCTGCAGTTCAACCTGGCGCCCGTTCCCGGTGGCCTGGACTGGACGATGCACCTCAACACCCACGCCGCCGACTACACCGCCTGGTGCGGTACTACGCCGACCCGCCGCGCGTATCTGCCCGCCGCGCCGCAGGCCGCCCGCGACCAGGTCGACCAGGCCGCCGCCGAGCACCTGCCCGCCGAGCTCGCTGACCTCGTCGCCGACACGCCCCGGCGGGCCGCCGCGCCCGTCCTGGACATTCCTGCGCCCCGGCGCATGGTGTGGCCGCTCGGTCGCGGCCACACGATCCTGCTCGGCGACGCCCTCGCCCCAGTCCGGCCTCATACCGGCATGGGCGCCAACCTCGGCATCGAACAAGCCGCCGGCCTCACCGCCGCTCTCACCCAGCACTCCCGGCACGGCGCCGACCTGCCCACCGCGCTCGAGAGCTTCCAAGCCCGGCACCTGCCGGCCGTCACCGCCGTGCTCCGCGAGGGTCGCGCGATCGCGCGGGCTCTACGGCTCGGCGTCTAGAGGCGGCGAGGCTCTCCGGCACACGACTCCGGCGGCGGCCGACGCCCGCGCGACCTGAAACCCGGCCCAGCTCAACAGCTGGCCCCCGCTCAGCGCACATCGCTGATCCCCGCCTCGGGCACCCATCACGATCTCCGACCGCCGCGCCCCGGCACGCCGCCGGGCGTGGCGGTCGGCGCCGCGCGATAGGCCCGGGCCACACCACAGGAGAATTCCCATGCCCAGCACCTCACCGGTGACGCTCGACCCCAACCCGCCGTCCGCCGCAATCGCGTCCATCCTGTCCGCCGTCGCCACCAACCGCGACGCCATCGCCGGACTCGACGCCGTGCGCGACCGCACCGCCGACTTCCCCACCCCGCTGGCCGCGCAGCTCACCGGCGTGGCCCTCCACCCGGACAGCCGCCAGCTCGCCGACCACGCCCTGGACACCTACTGGGCGGACGAGGACCGCCAGCAGAACCTGCTGCGCTCGGCCGGCACCGACCGAGAAGTGATCATCGGCGCCGGATTCCACGCCGCGACCTACGCCGCGATCCGTGTCCTGAGCGGCTACCCCAAACCGCTCGTCCTCGAGCAGCGCGACCGCGTCGGCGGCACCTTCGCACTCACCACCTGGCCGACCTTCCGGCTCAACTCACCCAACCGACCCGGACGCGCCGGCATCGCCGGTGACCAGGCCACCAACCCCAACCACCTCCCGGGCGCCCCCATCCAGGCCGCCAACCTGTCCATGACCGAGTTCCAGACCAACACCGACATAGCGTTCGTCATCCGAGTCGCCTTGGCGCAATTCGCCGACGTGGTCACCAACGCCGAGGTACTGACCGCAGCGGGTATCGACTACGAAGAGGGTGTCGAACTGCAGATCGCCGACCGAGGCCCTCTGCGCGTCGGACGGGTCATCGACGCGCGCGGCATCGGCGACCCCCGCGACCAGGCCCTCGCCAACGGCACCACCATCCTCACCTTCGACCAGTTCCTGCAGCGCATGACCAGCCCCTGGCCGCTGCGCGGTGTCCGGCGCGTCGCCGTCGCCGGCGGCGGCGACTCTGGCAAATGCACGGTCGAATCCCTGCTCGGAATCGCCCCGCCACCGCGCATGTCCGCCGCGGCCCTCGACACCGTCGAACGCATCGACTGGTACGCCCCCGGCCTGCCCACCACCTGCGAGCAGTGGCGACAAGAGATCCGCGGCCGATACCAGGGCATCGGCCGGTACCTGCGAGCCGACCGCCTCGGCGGGCGGCGGCTGGCCGTCCTGCAGCGGCGGGCGCAACCGGTCGCGCTTCCCGACACGACCCTGATCGACGGCCGCACCTACGACCTCGCCGTGCTCTGCACCGGTAGCGAAGAAATCCCCATCGACGGGCTCTCCCTCGACGCGTTCGGTCTCCTCACGGGCGCCGGAGAAAGCCCCGTTGCCCGTGAGCACTACGACCTGCCCGCCTACCGCGTGGGCCCGCACGCTCGGCTCCCCTTCACCCAGCGGGAACGCGAAGACGGCATCGCGGAAATCCCCGGCAACGCCGTCTCCATGTGGCGGACCTCGACAATGACGGCCGCGCTCGCCGCGACGCTTCCCGACCCCGGTCAACCCTGACGCACACCATCTCCCGCAACGCGCACGCCCGACCCGCGACTCGCCGACAAACGCGCACCGCCCGTCCTTGAAGTTGCGATTAGCCGACGGCGCGCATCACTCGACTGACCGACCACGGCGATTCCCGATCGCGCCGATCCCCGAACCGGCGGAAGGCGCGCACGGCCCCGCGCCGACAAACCGCCGGTGCGCCTCGCATCGCCGGATCAGGCCAGCTAGCTGGCCCGGCCTCGTATCGCGTCAACCACCCTCATCCAGCAAAGGAGCAATTCATCATGGCCCGAGGTAAACACCGTGCCCCCGCCCCGCGGCGAGCAGCCCACCGCCTCCTGCGCCGAATCAGCACCGCCGCGTCCCAGGCCGACCGCGAGTTCTTCCCCCTGAACGCCCTCGCGGCAAGCCCTGTCGCAGCGGGTCTGTTCTCCGCCGTCGCGGTGCTGCTCGGCCAGCACCTGTGGTGGCTGATGGCCGGCTAACCCCCGGCCCCTCGCGCCCCCCGCGCGGCTCGGCAGACCCACCGATCCGCGCCGGGCCGCCGGCGCAGCGTCTGCTCACCCATCCCTGATCTACGGAGGCACTCGTGTCGCTCCGCGTCTACCTCGTCGATGAGCTCGGCGGGGATCCCGAACACATCACCGTCCACCGCGTCGAGCCCGACGGCACGGCCCATGAGCTCATCCAAGCCCCGGACGCGCGTGAGGCTCTCCGGGCGGCTCTGCACTCGCTCATCGCCGACAACGCCACCAGGCGCCCCTCTCCCCCTGCCGGCCCGCAAGTGCTGCGCGCAGCGGGCTCGCTGCCCGAGGCCGCCGTTCTCCGCGCGTGGTGGGCACAGCAACCGCCCGAATCCGGTTTGCCCTTACCCCGCGCAAGCCGAGCAATTCCGCGGTCCGTGCGCACCGCCTACGCCAACTACCTCAACAGCCTGCACGCAGAACGCCCCCGCACAACGACCGACTAGCACGGCCTCTCCCCGCCACCAGTCACACCGACGGCCGACCACTCGGCAGGAGGGCACCGCCGCTGGGGCCAACACCGGCAGCAACCACCGATCGCAACCGCGGGCGGGCGCAGCCATTCGCGCGGCTGGCTGCACTTGCATTCGTCGGTCTCGCGAAGCGTGCATCAGTCCACCCCACCCCACCCCACCCCCACCACACCGCACCGCACCGCACCGCGCAGGGCCTGCCGCTCGGGCAGGCAGAAAGGACCGCATCATGACCGACTCCGCACCACCGGAAATACCCGCCGATCCCGCCGACTCACCAGTTGACGCCGGCACAGCCGGGACAGCCGGGCCAGCCGCAGACGACACCGCGCTGTCCGCCCGGGACAGGATCTGGGCCGCCCTCGCTCGCCTCGGACAAGCCACCGCCGGTGAACTGGCCGCAGCAGCCGACGTCGGCTACTCCACCACCAGCCCGAAGCTGCGCTCACTGCTCGAGGACGGCCTAGCCGAGCGGCGCGAGGACAACGGCCGCATCTCGTGGAGCATCACTACCGCCGGCAGGACCCGCGCCCCCGGACCGACCACGCCGGCCACCGACGAGGCGGCAGACGACCCGGAGGCCGAACCGCACCGCACCGCCGCGACCTGCGCCCCCACCGGCGACTCGTCCCGGCCGTTCGCCGCACCGCACGACACCCGGGAACGCGACAAAACCATCGTGGCGCCGGAACTCCCGGCAGCAGAGCTCCCGCCCGCGGCACCGGCCACCGACGCGTCACCCTCAGTCCCGTCGCCGACACCAGCCCCGAACACATTTCCCTCCCCTTCCCGTCCCTCCTCGTCCCGGCCCAATACCGCCGATGGGCAGAAGGAACTGACCACCGGCCACAAGACCGCCGCGCTGGACGCCGCCACGTCGGCAGCGACCCCACCGGAAGCTCTCAAGGCGACCTCCACCGTCAGCAAACGCGCGAAAGGCGCTCTCACCGCAGAAGTGTTCGAGGTACTCAAGTCCAGTCCCGACGCCGCACTCAAGGTCGGGGAAGTCAGCCGCTTGGTCGACCAAGCGGCCCAGGCGGCCGGACTCGGCCTGCCCCCCGCCAGCCCGGGCGCCGTCGTTCTCGCCCTCGACCGGCTCGTCGACGCCGGACGCGCCGTCCAAACCCTCGCGCGACCCGCGACCTACCAGCTGGCCGCCGGAGCGGAATAGACCCCACCGGATCGCTCAGACCACGCCCGAGCCCTGGTCGGCGCGACGGTCACCCGCCCCGCTGCCCGGGCGGCTCCGGCATGCCCCTCCACCGAAAGGAGCGCTTCGATGTCCGTGCTCCCGGCCGCCGCAGCGGCCGCCCTCGCCGTCGCGTTGACCGGATTGCCGGCCGGTCTCGCCTGGCGCCGCGAACGGCGCGCGCGACGCCGCTACCAGCACCACGCCACCCACGACGACCTGACCGGCCTGCCGAACCGGCGCGCCATCCTCCATCACCTCAGCACGCAACTGCTTACCGGCCAGCCCACCGGTGTGATCCTGCTCGACCTCGACCTGTTCAAGTCCGTCAACGACACCTACGGGCACGCGGCCGGCAACCTGCTCCTCACAGCCGTCGGGGAGCGTCTGTCCACGCTGGTCACGCCGGCGGTGTTCCTCGGCCGGCTGCACGGCGACGAGTTCGTGTTCATCACGTCCGGGGACCGCGACCGCACCAGTGCCCTCGCGCTGACCGTGACCCGCGCGCTCACCCATGAGCCCTTCCTCGTGGGCCCCGACCAGCGGCCGGTCCGAGTCAGCGGCAGCGTCGGCTACGCCCAGTCCGCGCTCGGCCTGGACGCGCCCGCCCTGCTCCGCCTGGCCGACGAATCCCTCTACGAGGCCAAGGACACCCAGCGCGGATCCGTCCACGGAGTGGCGACCACCGCCAGCCGCAGGCCGCACGCCGCCGGCTCTCGCCCACGCGACCAGCGCCGCCACCCCACCGAGCACGAACGGTGAGCCCGCCATCAACGCCCTGCGGCAACCACGGCACTCGCCGCGGATACCGCGGTGCCGCGCACCGAACGCGATCAGGTCGATCAGCGGCACCGCATCACGGCTGGGTCCGACGCACGGGGGAGCGGCTGGACAGGCTCGCCGTGGCGGTCAGGCTGCGGTGGCGATGCAGCGACCCGGGCTGCGCGAGCCGTCACTGGGCGCACGTTTCCATCTGCACGGTCTGTGCCCTGCCGCGCGGCTGGATCCGCCTCTCGCTGCACGTCGAGAACGCCTACGAGCTCTACCCGGACGCCGAATGTGACTTCACCGACGTCATGATCCCGGCCCCACCGGCACAGCGCTGCGGCGAGGGCTGGGACGAGTGGGCGTACACCAACGTCTTCGTTCCGTTCACCGGGGTCGGTCACACCGACGGTGACAGCTGGTACGACGTCGCGATCACCGCATGCACCGACCCCACCCTGGTCGGTCAGACCTTCGACTGGGGTTACTGACCCCACCCTCCTTGATCCGCACCGGTCCGTCGCCCCAGGCCCTCGGTCGGGGGCGACGGACCTTCCACCCCGTGACGAGGAGAGCATCGGGTGCCGATCACCGTGCGTGGTGCATCGCATGGGCGCGGCGCCCGCCCGTCGCCCAGACGGGAACCGCGTCTCAGGCCCCGTCCACGCATCGCGCGGCCCTTCCTCGCGCGGCGAAACACCCACCGCCCTCGCTCCGAGCCCGCTCCGATCAGCCGCACGGACAGGGCGCCTCTGATCCGACGAGCGTCTCGCGTCCCACGGCGCCTCCCCGGTCGCCAACACCAAACACGGAAAGTAACCGCCCGAAGCCAGCACCGCCCAAGCCGACCGCGCCGCCTGCGCTCCCCCAACCGACAGTGACCAACCGATCGATAACCGAGTCACCTGAACCACTCATCCCGCGACCAGGCAGTACCCGCGCCCCAGGCCGCCACCACTCCGGAGGACTGACCGTGACCACCACCGTCGCGCGACCGTTGATCTGCGTGCGCGCACTGAATCTGACCGATCAACTCACCCGCCTAGCCACCACAGCCGGCGTCGATGTCGACGTTGCCAACGACCCAACCGCTGCCCGGCCACTCTGGACCACAGCCCGAATCGTCATCGTCGGCGCTGACGTCGCCACCGAATATGCAGCGGCCCGCCTACCCCACCGATCCGGACTCATCTTGGTCGCAGACGAACGAGCAATCCCATCCGACGCGCCAATCATCTGGCAGATAGCCGCCGAACTGGATTCCGAATACGTCACCTTCGTGCCAACCGCCGAAGCCTGGCTGATCCAATCACTCGCCGCATCACCACGCTAAAGACCCGAGATCCCGCAGCGACCGGCGTCGAGACAGAATCGCTTCCCGACCTGACCCTCGCCTGCTCATTCGCCGCATCTCACGCAACCAGGCCCCTCACCACTCAACGCCGGCTGGGAGTGCCGCCATGCATAGCCGAATGCGCCCCGTCACATTGCGCCGCGTCCTGGCGCGCGAGGCATCGCCAGCGACCGCACCCACCCTCAAGCCATGGACGCAGCAGAGATCTCCGCGCGGGGCCCCCGGATGACCGGCCGGACCTTGGCGATAATCGGTGCGCTGGTCGCCGGACTACTGCTGCTCTGCACCGGAGGCATCGGGGCTGTCCTGCCCAGCGTCACCACGCAAGACACGTGCAGCGCACCGGACCCCCCTGCGGATTCCGCGGTGACGCTCACGATCGACGATCTCGCCACCGATCAACGGCACAACGCCACCACGATCATCAACGTCGGACAGCAACTGCACGTGCCGCCGCGCGGATGGATCATCGCGCTGGCCACCGCATTACAAGAAAGCCTCCTGCACAACTCTACGGCCGTCACCGATCATGACTCAGTCGGCCTGTTCCAGCAGCGCCCGAGCAGCGGCTGGGGCGACACCCCTGCTGCGCCGGGCGACACCCGGACGCCCGCCCAGCGGCTGGCCGACCCGCGCTACGCGGCCACCCGGTTCTACGACAAGCTCCTGCGGATACCGGATTGGGAGACCCGCCGGCTCGCCGACATCGCGCAGACCGTTCAGATCTCCGCGTTCCCGGAGCGGTACGCAAGATGGGAAAGCGTCGCGACGCTCCTGGCTGTCCACCTGACCCAGGACACCACCACCACCAGCGCCCACGACGCGGCCGGTGTCCTGGCGACCGACGAGACCACGATGCGCTGCGCTGCTCCCGGTCAGGTTAGCGCCGCCGGATGGACAGTCCCGGTACGCGGCCCGATCGGCAGCGGCTTCCGGACACCGCAGCGCCCCGGCCACGCCGGAGTCGACCTCCTCGTCGCCCGCTTCACCGTCATTCATGCCGCCAGCGCCGGCATCGTCATCACCGCCGCCTGCAACGCCTCGACAGGTAACTGCGACATCGACGGTAACCCGCAGGTGAAGGGATGCGGCTGGTACGTCGAGCTCGCGCACACCACTGGGCTCACCACGCGGTACTGCCACATGGTCGAGCGTCCAGCAGTCACCGTCGGACAGACGGTGGTCGCCGGACAGCCACTCGGCAAAGTCGGTTCCTCGGGTAACTCCTCCGGGCCCCACCTGCACTTCGAGACACACGTAAACGGTCAAGCCCGCGATCCGGTGCCGTTCATGGCCGCGCGCGGCGCACCGCTCGGGGCAAACGAGCCATGATGATCGACGCCATCCACGTCATGCAGCTAAAAGGCACTTGTCCAGCAGGACCGAACCGCAACAACCGTCAGATATCCACTGCTGAATTCGCAACCGACCTACTGCCGATGAGCGATAGGGAATTAAAAGGGGGGCTTACAAAATGACCGCATCGCGACCAGACGGACAGGAATTCGATCAATCCGAGACGCGGGATACAGCTCCCGCCACAAACCCGGGAGCCGCCGCCCGCGCCAACAACCTCGATGGGCTTTGGGCCTTCTTAAGCTGGATGGAAAATCATTCGTCAGAACTGCAATTGAGCTTGAGAACTGTCCGGAATTCTAAGGAAACATGGCGGCTCGCTATGCAGCGACTCGACCTGCCCGGCAGTACGGCGATCGACGATCTGGACCTTGCGTCTCTCGCTGAAGGCGTCGTCGCCGATAGCCGCTATCGTGGCAACGATCCCGCGTCTACCGTACGTACCTACGCTGGCCACCTCGCTCGGGGGCGGGCGTGGCATCAGCGATGGCGCACCGGTGATCCGAACTGGACGCAGAGGAACTACTCTCGCAACCCAGCCACAGCGCGGGAACTTGCGAAAGTCCACGATTACACACTCTCTCTGAGCGGCAAGCGACGGGTCACTATTCGGCTACCCGTCGATCTCAGCGCCGCTGAAATCGACCTATTGTGGTCGTGGCTACGGGCTCTGACGCTCAACCAATCCGGCTCCGCGGAATCTCCTGCTCCTAATGCCGCCACTGATCAGTAGAAATTCCATTCAGAACTGCAGCGCGCCTTCACAGCAACAAACGATGCTGTGAGATCGACAATCTAAGCCCAAATACTGACCTCCTCAGCCAGGCCTCGGCACAGCCGATTTGGTTTGATAGCACCACCTCTTCGCCGCCCATGGGACTTGGCCGGTCGGCACCTTATAGGAGGCGAGTTGACTGCCGCGTTATGCATTGGCGCCGCATGCTGAATTCGGGCCAAGCACTTTCGATGCGCAGCGTCGACTCGACGCCGCCACGAGCAACCACTGTCGTCGGTCAGTACAGACTCTCGGGGAATAGCGCACAGTTCGGATAGCACCGCCTCCCGGCCAATCGAGCAGTGATGCATCGAATGCATGCTGGGCGAGCTCCGCGCTAAGTAGGCGCCACCGACGCCTCAGCGCGCGCCACGTGAGGCCAGCCCGCCGCATAAGCCGCCCCGCCACATCGGCCCGCGCCTAGCGGGCCAGCGCGCGCCCGCTGCCCGGCGGCCCTTCCGCAGCGCCTTCCGACACGTCACTTCCGTGGTGTCGGCGCGCTGCAGATTCCTCCTGTTTCTCCCACGGAAAGGATCGGCGCAGTGACAACCCACAGCGCTCACACGTACCGAATCAACGACCGAGTCACTCTGATCGCCCCACCGGCCGGGGACGGGGCGCTAGCGGCCGGTGATCTCGGCACCGTCGCCGAGATCCACGGCGACCCGCCCGCTCCGCAGGTCGCAGCCGACCAGCCCGCGGCTTCGCTCGAGCCGCCCGCACCCGAGGCACAGCACCCCATCTATGCGGATATCGTCCAGCCCGGCACGGACCCGATTCGCCTCGACGTGATCTGGGACCGCGGCGGCCGCACGTCGGTCAGCGCAGATCAGGTCGAGCCGTTCGTCGCCCTCGGTCGCTTCACCCGTGCCACCGTCGCGGTGTCCGCCGCCGCCGCACGCCGGGGACAGCAGGTCGCACACCTTTGGATCGCCGAAAACATCGGCGACTTCGCTCCCCACCCCGGTGCCCGATACGAACGCCGCCGCCACATCACGCGAGAGGCCCGCCGGCTGCTGGGCTCGATCGCGATCGGACAACGCTCCCTACTCGACCGGCTCCCGACCGTCGGTGACCTCACCGGTCTCGACACCCGCGTCCAGGAGCCCGCTTGGTACGAGGCGGCGGTCGGCGACCGCGGCCCGGCTTGGCGGCTGCTCACCGACGATCGCCGTGACGCGCTGCGGCACGTGTACAGCCGCTCGTTCGATGAGGCGCTCCGAGACCGGGTCATCGACCTCTGCCGGGTGCTGGCCGGGCCTACCGGCGACGACCGCGACCTGGCCCACCTCGATCCTGCCGGACTCACCGCCGGCGGCACCGCGGTCTTCTCCCACCGCTGGCATCTTCTCGACCCCGACCTTCCCCACGACGCCCCCACCGGCGACGGCGACGGCGACTTCGGCGCGTTGGCGCGGTACGCGGAGGGTTACGTCGGTGTCCTGCTCGAGGAGACCGTCGAGGGCACGGTGTTCGACTGCGACCGGACCACCGCAGAGGCGATCGTCGCCTCGCAGCAGGCCCGGCGTGCACACGCTCGGGAACGGATCGCCGTCACCGGACTGGACTCCGCGGCCGCCGACGACGCCGTCGAGAGGTGGGCCGCCGGAATGTTCTGGGACGACGACGTCATCGTCATCGACGAACGCGTCCGGTCCGGCGACTACACGGCAGTGCGGCGGATACACCCGGACGGTGATGGTCGCTACCGGATGCCCGACTGGGGCTGGTACCCCGTCGATCCCTACGCCTGCGACCGCATCCACGGCCCGTTGCCCGCACCCTCCGGCGGGCCCGGGTGGGTACCGCTGCAGCACGTGCCGGGCGTGCGGTTGGCCGACGACCGGCTCCGCGCCAGGCCGCTGATGCTCGCCCACCTCCGCGAGGACTCCCTCAGCGTCCTGGGCCTGGAGTACGCCGGAGAGCCGGTCGCCGTCCTCGATGCCGGCGAGGAGGTGACCGTGACCTTCCTCGGCCCCGACTTCAGCGAGCACGACCTCCGCGGCTACGCCGCCGAATCCACCTTCGACGGCACACCGCTCACCGCCGGCCAACTGCTGCAGACGCTAGTCACCGACGCCGAAACCGCAGCGCTGATCGCCGAAATGACCACCAGGAGCATCACCCTCGCCCGCTATCTCGACGCGGGTGGCCTGCACCTCCTCACCAGCATCGCCGTCTGGCCGGCGCCCCGCACCACCGCCGCGGCGCTCAATCTGGGCCGCCAGCTGACCGCCGCCGCCGAACTCAACGACCCCGACTTCACCGACGACCGAACCGGCCGCTGGGAACTGTGGACCGGCACCGGATGGCTCGACGTCACCCCCTACCTCGACGACACCGACACCGGGTCCACCAGCGTGTTCACCGGCTGGCTGACTCAGCCTCTCAGTGAGATCCCGCCGCTACAGGCGCCGCAGACCCTCTCTCGGGACCGGCTGGTCGACCTGGCCGCCGACCACGGCGTTCTGCTGCCACGGGATGGTGACCTACCGGCGCTGGCCGCGCGCATCGTCACGGTCCTGCACCTCGGAGAAATCCGGTGAGCAGAGCCGACGCCTTCTACCAGCGTCAGAGCGCGATGATCGAGCGCTACGGCTGGGCCGTCACCGCCGTCGTCCCGACCTCCGAACCCGCCGACACCGAAGACACCCACACCGAAGACACCAGCACCGACGACACAGAAACCGGAACCACAGCGGGTGGGGACCCGCAGCCCTTCGCCTACACCGTCGGCCTCACCGCCTACGGCTACCCCGAGCTAGTCATCGCGGGACTGCCGGTCGCGGTCGCCCACGCCTTGCTCAACGAAATGGCAGGCCGGGTGGTCACTCGCGCCGAACCCTTCGCCGCCGGCGACCAGATCACTGACCTGCTCGACGGTTACGCCGTCGTCATCGTGGAGGGCCCTGCTACCGACCAGCTTCATCCGGGCGCGGCGGTCGGCCGCTACGGACCCGAGGCGGTGCAGCTCCAGCAGATCGTCTGGCCCGACCGCGACGGACGGTTCCCCTGGGACGAGGGCTATCTCCATCCGCCGCAGACCCAGCCACTCCTCGGCCCACCACCACAGCCGCCGCGGCCTTCCTCGGCGGCCGGATAGCACCGCCCCAAGGGGCTCTCCGAAACATTCAGGTCGGTGCGCAGTCGCGGTGCTGCCGTCCGCGCCACCAGATTCCCGGACACCATCTCGCGCTGCCCTCTGCTGCTCCCCCCGCCGATGTGCCCACCCGTCGCGCTGCCGTGCGCTCCGGGAACGGAGCGCACGGCAGCCTGCCCACCACTCCCGCTGGAGGCAGGCATGACCGTTACCGCCCACCCTCTTCACGACGGGGTGATCGCGGCCGACTTGAGCGTTGGCCCTCTCGCGGCTATCCGTGTGCTGTCCCGCGCAGCCACTGATCCGAGCAGGCCCCCTCGATGACCGGCCCGACACCACCACCGACTCCCGCGTCCGCGACGCCGGCGACCAACGCCGGCGGACTCCCCAAACTGCGCCCGGGCCAGCTCCGCGCGCAGGTCCTGGCCCTGGCAGCCTCGGACCCGAGTGTCGAGTTGAGCGTCACCATCGCCGCCGCGCGCCTGGGTGGCCGATCCTCCGGAGCGGTCGGGGAAGCGTTCACCGCCCTGACCGACCACGGTCTGATGCGGCTGATTCCCGGCTCGCCACGCCGCTGGCAGATCACCCCCGATGGGCAAACCGCAGCTCAGCAGCAGGGTGCGGCGCCTCTCGTGACCGGAGCCGCACGGCGCCCCGGCTCCACTCCTCCGTCAGACCCCACACCGCCCGCTCCCACCCAGGCCGGTCCGAAACCGCCGCGCCCCGGCGCGGTCCAGCGGCCGGGCGGCTCCTGGTACTACCCCCGCGAGCTCACCGGCGGCCGCCTCGACGTCGACGTCCTGCGTGACCTGCGGGTCAAGCAGCTGCCGGTCCTGCTCTACGGGCCACCCGGCACCGGCAAGACCGCGCTCGCCGAAGCCGCCTACGGTGCCGATCTGATCACTGTCACCGGCACCGGCGACGCCACCATCGACGACTTCCTCGGCGGCTACGTCGCCGAACCCGACGGCTCGTTCACCTTCACCTACGGGCCCCTGGTCGAGGCGATGCGCGGCGGCAAGGTGCTGTTCGTCGACGACGGCACCCTCATCCCGCCCCGCGTGCTGGCCGTGCTGTATCCGGCGATGGACGGCCGCGGCCGCATCACCATCCCCGCCTACCGCAACGAACCCGTCCACGCCCAGCCTGGGTTCTACGTGCTCTTCGGCCACAACCCCGGCGTCCACGGCGCCGTGCTCACCGAAGCGCTCGCCTCCCGGCTGCGCGTGCATATCGAGGTCACCACCGACTTCCGCCTCGCTGCCTCCCTCGGCGTCCCGCTGAAGGCACGAGAGGCCGCACTACGCCTCAACGAAGCCTTCGCCCGAGGGGAAATCGGCTGGGCGCCGCAGCTCCGAGAACTCATCGGCTTCCGCGACATCGCCACCGCACTCGGCCCGGACGCGGCCGTCAGCAACCTCCTGGCCATCACCCCCGAAGAAGACCGGCCCGTCGTCCGCGGCCTGCTCAGCAACGTCTTCGGCCACCCCGTCACACCGCTGACTCTCGGCGACCAGCGCTAACACCCTGACCACCCGGAAGGACGCCCATGGCGCCTCGCACGCCGCACGTTCATCACACCACCGGCCCCACCAGGCCCACCAGCCCCAGCGGCCCCGCCGGCCCCGGCGGCGCAACTAGCCAGAGCAGCCCGGGCGGCGCCGCTGCCGGCCCACCGCCAGTCCCACCGGTCCGGTCGGGCTGGGGACGCTGGTCGCAGGCCTGGACCCGGCAGGCACACATCCTGGCCGGTCGCACCGACCTCACCGTCACCGTCGCACCCGGCGCCGGTCACGGCTCACCCGCATGTTTCTTCCCCGCCCGGGCGGCCATCGAGGTCGACGCCGACCTCATCGGCGACCCCACCGTCACCGACCCCCGCCGGCCCGGTCACAAAAAGACCGTGCCCACCGCTTACGGCGCCCTCGTGCATGAGGCCGCGCACGCCCGCGCCAGCCACTGGACCAGCCCGCCCGGAACACCACCAGTGCTCACCCTGGTCGCCGACCTCCTCGAGGAGTCCCGCGCCGAGAACCGCCAGCGCCGCTCCCGGCCCCGCGACAAACAATGGCTCCGCCACGCCGTCACCCAGATCATCGACACCAATGATGCCCCCACCGACACTCACTTCAACGCCGCCTACGCCGCCGGGCTCCTGCTCGCCCGCGTCGACGCCCGGATCCTCACCTCCGCCGACGTCACGAAAGTCCGCGCCGCGGTCACCCGCGTCCTCGGACGTCCACGGCTGCGGAAACTCCGGACGATCTGGCGCGCGGCTCTAGCCACCGGCGACACCGACGGGGCCGCAATGCACGCCCACGCCCGCGACTGGTGCGCCGTGCTGGGCATCGACCCCGACCAGCAGCCCGCCATCCCCGACCCGAACGCCGGAACCAGCACCCGCATCGCCGAGGCCATCGCGGCCGTCCTCGACGCAATCGCCGGACGCATCCCCAGCCCCGGACCGTCAGAACCCGATCCGCCGGGTTCCCCCAATAGTCCCTTCCCCTCACCGCCTCCCAGCACAAGGGATTCCGGTACAGGGCATTCAGGTTCAAGGCGTTCCGGCACAGGGGATTCCGGTTTGGGGCATCCCGGCGCGAGCGTCACCGTCAGCCCGATCCCCGCGCGATGGACACCGCGCTCACCACGGCCCGCCGAGCAGCAAGCCGCCGGGCAGCTGGCCGCGCTGCTGCGCCGCGCGCGGACCCGCGAACCCGTCCGTACGCCCATCGCGACCGTAGTTCCTCCGGGCCGGCTCAACGCACGTGCCGCCGTTACCGCCGCTGCCCAGGCCAGTGCCGGGGCGTTGCCCACCGCGCAGCCCTGGCGCCGCACCGTGCAACGCCCCGCACCCGAACCCGAGCTGAAGATCGCCGTGCTCATCGACGTATCCGGCACCATGCGCGCCTTCGCGCCACCGATGTCCTCCGCCGCGTGGATCCTCGCGCACGCCGCCGTCCGCGTCCACGCGGCCAGCACCACCATCGCGTTCGGACGGGCCGTCACCGTGCTCACCGCACCCGGGCAACGCCCCACGCACGTCCACGACCTGCAGGCCACCGACAACGCGCACCGCTTCAACGACGCCGTCGCCGTCGCCGACCGCCTGCTCGGCCTCACCACACCCGGCGCCGCGCGGCTACTGGTCCTGGTCTCCGACGGACTGCTCCACGGCAACGGCATCCCCGAAGCCCAAGCCACCCTCACCCAGCTACTACACGCCGGCTGCGCGGTCCTGGTCCTCACCCCCGACACCGACCGAATCCACACCTACCCCGGCCCCACCACCATCCGCGTCGCCGACCCCGCCGACTGCGCCGCCCTCATCGGCCGCGCCGCCGCCCAGGCCCTCACCCGCCGCTAACCGGCCAACGCTCACGCGGGACAACCCCTCGACCGGAATCCAGCTGCACTCCCCCACCGCGATGCAGCGAAACACCACCCAGAAGGACGAAGGCCAATGAACAACGCAGACGACACCCATCAAAGCGCCGACGACCCAACCGATCCGAGCCTCCAAAGGACCCGTCGCAGCGGATACGTGACCCACGTCCGGTCCGACACATTCCACGCGATTCTCGCGGAAAACCCGGGCGAACCGGACGAGGCCGCAGAGTTCCCCCTGAGGCTGGTCTCCCCACGCGACCGGCAGCGCGTCACCCCCTCCGCGGCTTTCGTGTGGGAGACCGGCGTCGAGACCGCAGACGACGGCACGCGGTCCTGGATCTCCCGGCTCCACTTCCCCGAACCGGAACCGCTATCGCCCGAGGAATTGGCCCGCAGCCAGCAGGAAGCCGCCCGGATAATTCGTTCACTCCAGGAGCACAGCCGACGGTTCAGCCCGCACGACGTAGCCGATGAGCCGGCCCGGACACCGGGCCGGGAACTCTCACCGGAAGTGACCCAGCGGGATCGTGGCAGCGGCAACTCCTCACCACAGCCACGGCCGCACGCAGACGTCCACGAAATCCCACCGGAGATGGCCGAGACGCCGCGTCGGGCCCCACTGCCCGACCCGCCGGCCCCGCTGCCGCATCCGCCTCCGGTCAGCGAGTGGTATCGCGTCGAGTGGACTGAAACCAGCGTTGAACGCCAGACCGCCTACGTGACCGCCGCCGATCTGGCGCTGCTGGCCCGAGAACCATTCAGCCGCGATATCGCACGCACAGTCCGCAGCGCTGACCCGTCGTCGATGGCCGACCTTGTCGGGAACCCCTACGACTACGACCTCGACAACAGCCTCGCCGACCTGGACGTGGCCCCCGACGCCGGGATACTGGACGACTTCAACCGCACCGATATCGTGATCAGCCCGATCACCGAGCAGGCAATGCGCGTCGCAGGGCATGACCCGAAACCGCGACGGTGTTCCAGCTGCGGCGCGCCCTGCCACTGGACCGCGACCGGCTATCTGCACACCACCGACGGACCCTGGCCGCACGGACTACCTCACACAGACGTGCACGACGCGCACCTGGCCGGTCAGCCCGTCACCGACGAGGACGTCACCCAGACCGGCGACAACCTCGACAATCCCCTCGCCGACGACCACACGCAGCAACCACCGCGCTGAACAGCGCCGACGTCGCACCCAGGCGCCTACGCCCGCCGCCCCACACGAGTTCGGCGCCGGCATCAGGCCCGCCGCTCCGATCCAGCACCAGCCTTCGGCAAATATTCGCCGCGCGTTGAGGGCGCACTCTCGCCCGGAATCGAAATGCCGACGTATCCAAGATGAGGACACCGTGTAGTCAAGACGGCGCGCCATCCGTGCGGGACCGGCCCCAGGTCGGTCCCACACAGCGCGGACCAGGGCTTCGCCGCAGGTGTTGCGTCATTCCCGAAGCCGCGTCCGCGACCACTGCCAACGCCTTCCACTAAGCCGGCGTGGGCGGCCATTGCACATGCAACATCCGCCCTACATCGTAGGCCTTCCGCGTTGTCCACAATGTTATTCCGATCCGCGATGACGATCACGCGCTTCAACGCCGTACCGATCGTTTCGAAGCGCGGCGCAGTACCCATGCAACACCCACTCATCGCCGGATCAGCGAGACACACCGTAGGCACACGAAGGCGTCCGCGCGTGCATCACTTCACACCGGTCGGACACAGCCGATCCTCGAGTCCTCAATACTGCCTCACAACCGCCCGCAGAATCGCGGCAACCAGCCCGGGGAAAGCGCGCGGCACGCCCGATTACACTGACCTACCGATACCCCCTCTTCGTTAACGAAAGGCCATCCATGGCACGCAAGGTCGAAGTTCTTCTCGTTGACGACATCGACGGCAGTACCGCCGAGGAAACCATGACGTTCAGCCTCGACGGCACCAACTACGAGATCGATCTCTCCGCTGACAACGCCGGAGCGCTACGAGACGAACTCGCACGCTACGTCGCCGTCGCCCGCAAAACCGGGAAATCGACCGGTTCCGCGCGGGCCCGCGCCGCCGCGGCACTTCCGAAAGCCCCGATCGGGAAAGCCGACCGGGAACAGAACCAGGCCATCCGCGACTGGGCCAACCGCAACGGCCTCCAAGTCAGCGCTCGCGGCCGCATCCCCGCAGACGTCGTCGAGAAATACCACGCTGCTAGCTAGGAACCTCAGAGCCCAAGCCACACCCCGGCGCCCGCGCCGTCAGCCCTACCTCCCCGACGCCCTGCCAGGACCATGCCTCCACGGCAGTCCCCAGCATCGCCGTCGACCGGCAGCGACGCCGCACCCAGCCGCACTTGTCACCGGCAAGACACTGTCCTGCCGACGCCGTAACGCGCAGTAACCTGCGCTCCACTCGCCACTCAGTACCGCCCCTCTAACCTTGCCTCGCCCGCACGAACTCGACCTCCGGGCACACGCAGAGCGTCCATCCGTCCCGCGCCTGGTCCGGCCGCACACACCCAGCGGCCGGCCCAGGAGGCCGTACCGGCCTCCCTACTCCATACCGCCACATCTCGCGGGTGCCGGATAACGGGCCCGGCCCGAATCCTTCACGCGGGCCGCAGATTTGGGCCGAGATCCCCCGCCGCACCTTGGTCACGCCCACCCGACCTCCATGTGTTCGACTCGGCCGCGGTGGCTAGCGTCCGAGCATGTATTGGCCACCGATCGCGATCGCGCCGGTCATCACGATCAGAAGGCATAGACGTAGCGTTTGTGGCCAACCGCGTAGAGCGGCTCGGACCGTCAGCCCGATCTGTTTAGCCCAGGGTTCCATAGGACGTATCCCCTTCGAACGTGGCGGTCAGCGGCTTATTGCTGCTCGAAGAGGAACGGTCCAGTCCAACTCGGTGCCCCCACCGTCGGCTTCGAGGAGTTCCAACTCGCCGCGCCAGCGCTGGGCTCGGGCGGCCATGTTGGCTAGGCCGCCGGTCTGTGGACGTTCCGCAGGCAGGCCAATTCCATTGTCAATGACAGACAATGTCAACAGCATCCGGGCGGGGTCGACCTGGACCGACACATCGACCTCTGTGGCTGCGGAATGCCGGGCGGCGTTCGAGAGTGCTTCTCGTAGGGTGGCGGTCAGGTCTCGTTCCAGTTCGGTCGGGATGTCGAACTGGCGCCCGTTGCGATCGTCGGCCGCGCTGTTAAGGGCGTCGTCGATGACGACGGTTGGAGCGAAGCCCAACTGTCGGGTGTAGTCGGCCACGCAGTGCCTGATCGCTGCGGCGATTGTTTCTGTCTCCTCGTTAATGTCCAGCGCTAGCACAATCGCGCGGAGTTCGCGGTTGGCTTCGTCGATCCGGCGGGCCAGCTCGTCCCGCCGACGGAGCGCTTCCGGGCCTTCTACGGGGAACTCGCGGAATTCTAGGCTGATCGTAAATAGTCGCTGGCTGACCACGTCGTGAAGGTCGCGTGCGATGCGGCGGCGCTCGTCGCGTACGGCGTTCTGCACGTCGCCCGCATTGGCCGCTGTGTGCTGGGCATCGGTGGGTGCGGGCGGGTCGGGAGGCCGGTAAAGATAGCCGACGTCGCGAACGCTTGCGATGACGGCGCCACCTAGTGGGGTGCGATCCAGCTTCAGCCGCAGGCGCGAGATCGTGGACTTTAGCTCTTTGCTGTCCGCGAGGCGGCTAAGTTCGGCGGTGCGGAAGATGTGTGAGGGATGGCGTGCTAACCGGTTCAGGATGGCGAATTCCGCATCGGTCAGGCGCAGCGGTTCGCCGGCAACGTGCGCGGCAGCCAAGCCGGGATCGAGCCGGAGGACGCCGTCTTCGTAGACCTGGTCCGCCGCTCTAGCCAGGCGGCGCGTTCTTTTCATGACGGTCTCGATACGCGCGACCAAGACCTCGAGAGAGAACGGCTTGACGAGGAAGTCGTCTGCGCCGGACTTGAGTAGGGCCACGATTTCGCGTTCGGAGTCGCGTGCGCTCGCCACGATGATCGGAAGGTCCGCAAACGCGCGAATCATCCTCAGTAAGTCGGCTCCGTCGAGATCGGGGAGTCCGAGGTCCAGCAGGACGACGTCGTACTGCTTCGTCGTCACCGCTCGCAGGCCGGCCATCGCGGTGCCGGCGGCGTCAACGTCGTAGCCATATTCAGTTAGCCTTCGCACGATCACACTGCGGATGGTGTGGTCGTCCTCGATGTAGAACACACGGGTCTTCATCGCGGCGCCCATTCGTTGTCAACCGTTTCGGTGTATCTACCGTCGCTGGCGGTGACGGACACTACAAGGTTCTGCCACCAAGGTCGCAGAACCTCCCGCGGCCCGGGCCACTCCGTCGGTGCCGCAGACCGCGCAAGGACTGTCGGGCATGGAGCACGCCTGGCAAATGTGGCTAACCTCGATGGCGTACGCAGCCGAGTTAACCCCCGGGTATGTCGGAGACCTAACGGCTGATCCCCACCGGGCCCGGCGGCCCGGTCGCGCAACTCCACGACGCCGGCGCCCGCCGAGCCGCCCGTACCGCTAACGGGCGCCGCGCCGCCAGCCAGCAGCTACCGCCCCTCGGCCAGGGCCCCACCACCGCAACAGCACCACCGTCGCCGTCGACCCGCAGAAACACGACACGCACCTGCGCCCGCCGACAGCCCACTGGCGCCCATCGGGCCTCGAACCCGCCACACCGGCAACCGCGCGAACTTGACTCCCCAGCACAAGTGGAGCGTCCATCCATCCCGCCGCCCGGCCCGGCCGCCCACACCCGACGGCCGGACCGGGCAGCACTCGGCACCTCACTCAACGCCGACCGGAGACGCTGCCATGACCCCGCCCATGCGCGCACGCCCCAGCGACACCGCCCCGATACCCGACGACGTCACCGACCTGCTCCTGTGGAAACTCGCCTACGACGTCGCCGCCGCCCACCAGCCCGGCCCCGACGGGCGCTGCCCGAACTGGCAGTGCGCCAACACCATCGGCCCCTGCCCGACCAGGGCCGACGCTCATATCGCGATGCTCCTTGCCCGGCGTGGCAACGCCCGCAACTCGGGGCCGACCTCGGCACGCCGCTCTCAACACACAACCCTTTCCAGTGCCCGCGGACTAGCGCAGGTCAGCCCGATCTTCCGGGGAGAACCGCAGGCATCCGATCTCCCGGGAACCCGAACCTGGTCCAAGCAGTTCACCGGCTGGTTCGCTCCACGATTCGGACAGCACCTAGCACCGCTGCGCAACACCGACAGTCGACGCAGCTCTCCGCGGACGATCGGCTCTCCACCCACCGGTCCGCCGGACGGCACGCGGCCGGATCCGGTGTCGACGCCGAACCCGGCTGCGGCCGGGCGATGGGTCTTCATGCGCCATGGGAACGCAGCCCGGAAGCCCTACCGGCCGCCATACTCGATGCCACCACATCTCGCCTGCGCCGGATAGCAGACCAGGCCCGGTTCCTCGCCCAGCCGTTGCTTCTGGAGCTCGCGTCGCGCGTCAATCCTCGTCAAGGCCCGCGGGGAGGGTGATCGTGTGGGTGTAGTAGCCCGGAAGGTGGTCGGTCCAGGTCGTGGGCTCGGGACGCACGGTCCAGGGACATTCCTCATCCGGCCAGGCCGGGATAGGGGTCTCTCCGTCGTCGCCGTCGAAAAGCCGACCGTAGGGGATCCGGGATGCTGCCCCGGCCCCAATTACGCCAAGGGGACGGGCCGGCACAATCCCGAGTTCCGGTCGTCGATCGCTTCGGCTAGGACGTAGAACGTGTGCCGCGAGCTGACCGCGAAGATGCGGCCCGGCCGCCCCGGCCACAAGTTCACCGGCCGGCCCGCCACCCAGCAGCTCCACCGGCACCGACCACCAGTCACCCGTCATGGCTGCTGATTGTGCCGCGAGGTGACGGGCCAGAGCGTCCCGCCAGCTGCGACGGCGAGGGAAGCAGCCGAGCCCGCGCGAGATCGCGCGGGCTCGGCGTCGGATTGGACCGGTCAGGCTTCGAGGGTGTGTGCCTGTCGGACAGGCTCGAGTGCAGTGCGCAAGGCGGCGGGATCGATGACGGCGCTGGTACCCGCCAGGCCCAGTTGCGCCGCGATGCGCCTGCCGTCATCGGTGAAGTAGAGCCAGAAGTCGTAGTCCAGCGCCCAGGTTCCCAGGCAGCGGACGCACGCGGTCTGGAGGTGCTCGCAGAGGGCCGAATCCGCAGTGGGGATGCTGGTCGATTCGCCCTCAAGGTGGGCGTAGAGGCCGTTGTGGCCCTCGGCCGGCGGGCGGTCTTGCCGGTTGAGGTCGCTACCGAGTCCGGCTTGCTGAAGTGACATGGAGTCCTCGCGAAGTCGTGGGGATCAAGGGATCGGCCAGCGCGGAAGCCCCTATCGCGGAGTTGGTCGATGAATCAGTGGTGGGCGTCATCCGGTCAGATACGTTGGTCGGGCGACGGTGGTCCGGCGCGGCCGACGTGATGGACGCTCCACTCGATGGCGCTGGTCAAGTCGACGGCTCCACTCGGTTGCAGTGATTCAGCGCCCTTCCGCGACGCGGCCACCCTGCGTGTGACGTGATCAGCGGCCGGTCGTCGCTGGCATCCTCGCGCCGCCACCGGCGCGATTCTCCACATCGGATACGGACGCGATGAAGCCCGTCAGTACGATTAGCTCGCCAGGACGGGTCACGACAGAACCAGAAGAGGGTCTCCCGCCGCGCTGCGGTTCTTACCAATCAGGACGGTGGCCTGTAAGGGCCCGAGCGGTTGGCACTGGTGTCGAACCGCATCAATCGTCGTCGTCGACGTCTGCGGGCAGGCTGAGCGTATGGGTGTACTGGCCCGGACAGTGATCGGTCCGCACCGTCGGCGCAGGTCGCCCGGTCCAGGGCCAGTCATCGCCCGGCGGCGCCGGAATGGGTGCCTCACCGTCGTCACCGTCGAACAACCGCCCATAGGGATCCGGGATGTATCCCCAGCCCCAGTACGCCAGGGGGCGGGCCGGCACGATCCCGAGCGCGGTCTCCGGGTCGAGCGGTCCGTCGCCGATTACGCAGCGATGGCGCCAGTTGTCCCCGAGGTCGAAGACATACCCGAACTCGTCGCCGAGACCTAGCAATGCCTCCAGCCGCACATGGTCAGCGTCGCGGTACCGGTCCGGCTCGTAGTCCTCGAGGTACTTCAGCTCCGTGACGTAGAGATCGTCGTAGTGATCGCCTCCAGCTGGGCTTGCCGCGGCGGGCACGGTGAACTCGTGCAGGTGGCTGCGGTCCCAGCGGGCGAACGCGTCGTCGATCGCCTCGGCGAAGACATGAAACGTGTGGCGCGGATTGACCGCGAAGATCCGGCCAGGCCGCGGCCACAACTCGCCCGCCTGGCCGCCGCCCAGGAGCTCCACCCGCACCGACCACCAGCTGTGCGTCATGCCGCTGATTGTGACGCCGCAGACCGTCACCCGCGGGGCGGTCGACGGGGCCGTCTGGTGCTCCGCGCACACCGCTGCAGCCGCCGATCGGCGGCTGCCGCCCCTGGTGTGGCGAGGTCGCCGCCCAGCTGACCCGCTGGCGGGCGGAAACCCCGACCGGCTGCCGGTTACTCACGTCCTGGGAGCCGGGACGGTCGGCTCACCGCGGCTGGCCGCGGCGATCCCGGCGCCGCCTGACTAGCCGCCCTCGCATCGCGCCTTCCGCCCCAGGTCAAGGCCGTTCATGATGGTGAGGGAGCATCACAGTGTGTTGGTATCCGGCCGGTGGCGCATCGAGGAGATCTCGCCGACCGAGTCCTCCGGTCGGGCAGTTCAGGCACTTCTCCGGCTGAGCAAAGACGGCGACGTGGTGATCGACTGCCTGAACCTCACCGAGCTTGCCGGAGCCCTCGACCGGATCCCCGGCGCGCCGACACTCGCCGAGTGGACCTCTGCCGACCTCGACGCCCCGGAGTAACCGGCGTCGCCCCGGGCCCGCTACCGCGCCCAGAGCAGACCGCGAATCCGGAGTGAGGAACACAGTGGCATGGCGGGGAGTTCCGCGGCCAACGGTCACGACACGGCGCGATAACCAGTGCACTCCAGCGAAAACACGATGCCGTTTTCGTGTATTTATGTTCTGTGGCGAGACGGTTGATTCCCGATCAGCCGACACCAGCCCTGAACGCGCCGTGTCCCGCCTGTGACGCGCCGCCGGGGTCACCGTGCCGTCGCCGTGACCATCCCGGCGAACTTCGGGCGCGGCCTCATCCGCACCGCTACCGG
This sequence comes from Cryptosporangium phraense, assembly GCF_006912135.1. Lineage (NCBI taxonomy): Bacteria > Bacillati > Actinomycetota > Actinomycetes > Cryptosporangiales > Cryptosporangiaceae > Cryptosporangium > Cryptosporangium phraense. The sequence continues at coordinate 146,652 of NZ_VIRS01000016.1, forward strand.
TCACCGGCGGTGCTGGTCGACGTCGACGGAGTACTGGCGGACCTGCGCCCGTTCGAACACGAACTGTCTGCCGGCGGCGAGACCGGCGCACGGAAGCGGTGGACGGCATTCTTCGCCCACATCCCCGAGGCCGGGCTCATCGAAGCCGGCGCCGAACTGGTCCACGCACTGACCGCGATCGGTGCGCGCGTGCAGTACTCCACGACCCGCCCGTACTGGGCTGCCCGCGCCACCCGTGACTGGATGGCCACCCGCGGCCTACCCGCCGGGTACCTGTACTCCCGGTCGCCCGGCAACGGCAAGACCGGCTACGTCCACAGTCAGTTCCCCACGATCGGTCCCGCCGCCACGATCAAGGCCGCGCACTGCGCCTTCGTCCATGACCGGGACGGACTGGGCGCATTCATCGACGACGAACCCGACGCCGTGACCACGCTTCGTCACTCGGGCTATCCCGCCGTCCTGCTCAGCGAACTGTCCGCAGCCACCACCCAACAACTGCACAGTCTCACCCGGCACCGCCGGCTCGTGTCCATGACCTAGCCCGGACACGTCAATCAGCGATCTTCGGCGTGCCGGCGTCGAGGCTTTGACGTCGGCCGCCGCGCGGGTCGTGAACCTTGCCGAGAGACGGGCCGTGTGCTTGACGCGACCGGACCACGCCCGGAACGGTCGTATCGCAGGAGTAGCACCGCATCGTGTCGGCGTGCGCGCCCGGAACCCGCAAGCCGACGCGCAGCGGGGCCGTGCCGCTGATGCACGGTGCGGCCCCGCAGCGGGCCATCAGCCCAGATCCTTGGTTCGCCTACCGGAGAACGCGCTGGATCAACCACCGCCAGATTCGTCGCGGGCAGGCGAAGCCCTCCCACCGGCCATCCGGCGCCCTCGGCGGTTTCTTGCGGGTGCCCCATCGTGGGTCTCTTCGGAGAGGGCACTCAGCCGAAACCTGTGTTACCGCAGGTACCTGCGCCTACGGTATGCGGGCGACGGTGCCGTAGGCGGAGGTCTCGTGGTCTTCGGGCATCGGCAGGCCCGCGGAGTCGTCACGGAGCCACCGGTGGATCAAAGACACGCCCGGCTCGACCAGTTCCAGGCCGTCGAAGAACCGCGCGAACTCCTCGTGGGTGCGAGGCTGCCCCTCGGCGCTGACGGCCGGTTCCAGGAGCTTGCGCTGATCAGGGTCGTAGTAGTCCCAGCTGTTGTGGCTCATCGCCAGGTACGAACCGGACGGCAGCGCGCCGACCAGTTGGCGCACCAGCCCGTAGGGGTTCTGCGCGTCTTTGAAGAAGTGCAGGACCGCGATCAAGCTCAGCCCGACCGGCTTCGTGAGGTCGAGGGTCCGGGTGACCTCGTCGCTGCGCAGGATGCTGTCCGGGTCGGACAGGTCGGCCTGGAGGTAGGCGGTCTGCCCTTGGGTGCTGCTGACGAGCAGCGCTCGCGCGTGGACGAGGACCAGCGGGTCGTGGTCGACATATACGACGCGGGCGTCCGGGGCGATGCCTTGTGCGACTTCGTGCAGGTTCGGTGAGGTCGGGATGCCGGTGCCGATGTCGAGGAACTGTCGGATGCCGGCCGTCGCGAGGTAGGCCGTGACGCGGTGCATGAAGAACCGGTTTTCCCGCGCCCAGGTCCGCAGGTTCGGCGCGACTGCTAACGCGGCCTCGGCCGATTCCCGGTCGGCGGCGAAGTTGTCCTTGCCGCCCAGCAGGTAGTCATACCGCCGCGCCGCGTGCGGTGTGGAGGTGTCGATGAGGCGCTGCGCGTCGTCGTCCGGCATATCTCCTGCTTCACCATGGCCCGCTGTGGCGCGCTCATCGTACTGACGGTGTTCATCGGCCCAACGACCCGATACGGATGGTGCACCTCCATCGCATGAGGACGCGAATGGGCCGCAGCGATGGCGAGGCCCAACAAAGAGTTAGTCGCCGCCCTACCCTCAGTAGATGCCGAAATCGCGTGAACGTAAGCCGCGCCACCGCACCGGAACGCCCTCCGAATCCCGCGATATCAGCAGCCGAGGCGTCCTGCGTTCCACTGCAGACCTGGCCGACCACCGGCCTCGGTTGCATCTTCGGCGTACGGATCCAGCGGATATTCGTCTGGTCATTGGCGTTCCACCGCTGTTCGTCGACTTGCGCGCTGAGCAGATGGGGGCACCCGCCGGCCGGTGCGTGGATGACTGCCTTACCCTCGCCTGCGCCTATGCCCAGCTCGGGTTCGTCGCGCAGGTCCGCGTCGCCCAGCTTGAGATCGTCGAGGAGCGGACCGGGCAGACCTGGAGCCACGGCGCGGCGACGCCCCGCTGGGACAACGACCTCCTGGACGGACATACCGTGGTGTGGCTGCCCGACGTGGGTTATTTAGTCGATGTGACCGCCGACCAATTCCCGCCGCTCGACGCGCGTTACGCCGGTCCGGTCATCGCACCCTTGTCCGCGCCCGGCGAAGCCGCCGCTCGCTTCGCTGCACCGATCGGCCACGGTGGCTTTGTCCTGCGCTACAAGCTCGCGCCCTGGCACGTCACCCGCGCCGCGCTCGATCATCCGCTGATCCGCGACGACGAAGCCGCCTACCGGCAACGGGGCATCAACGTCGCCGGCGCCACCATCGGGCTGCTCACGAACGCGCTCACACCGCGACGAACCCGAGTCCTCACGCACGACCGGTCGGCGGCGCTGATCACCGCGGCTCGCCAGACGACTGTCGTCGACGACCCGCTGCTGGGCGCACGGTTCCGATGCTCGTCGCTCGGCGAGGACTCCCGGCTGCTTGCCCTCGATGAAATCCCGCTCCCGGACACAGTCCCACCGGCCGTCCCGATCCTGCTGTGGCCGACGGACCCATCATCCACAACCTCCTGAAGCGACACGAACCGGTCGTTTCTTGCTTTCCGGTACTTATCGCTCAATGCTGTGGGCGGCGATTAAGGGCGCCACGTCGAAGGTCGCACCCGGAGATAGACGACCGGTCTCGGCGGAAAGGGCTCGGCCTCACCCCACCGTCCCAGCAAACGAGTGTGCGACTGGCGCTGGCTTTCCGCATCGACCGGGCGATGCCGCGGAGGTTCACGATGCCCAAGTCCCTGCTTAAAACGCTGGCCCGTCAATGCCGCCGCTACACCGGCGAGCGCTACCAGAAGGCCCTCACCAGGCTGGCCGCCGACCCTGGCGCGCCACCGATCCCCATCGCCTCACCGGCCCAGGCCCAACTCGAGGCTGAAGTGCTCGCCGGCCTCGGGCAAGGATGGGTCACCGATTCCCACGGCGCCCCGCCCACGGAAACCCCGTTCGCCCTGACCTCGGTCACGCCACTACCCGACGCGCTCGAAGTCACTGTTCAGGACATCGCGCTGCCCGACGTCATTACCGCACTCTTGCCGACCACCGATGAACAAAGCAACACGTCCGGCATCGCCGGCCTGCGCTTCCGGCTCCAGCCCAGTGGCGTGGAGCTGACCCGGCTGGACTTGCCCGGCGTGGTCCGTATCACCGGCGTTACACCCGCGCAGTGGTGGCAGGCCTACGCCGTCGCCGAAGCCGACACCGATGTCCCGATCCTGTCCGGCCACCACCCCGACCGGATGCACCCTGCCGAAGAAGCCCACGCCCGCGCCTACTGCCCCGGCTACAGCCCCCGGCACGACGAACCCCGCGACCAGGCACTCGCTGCACTCACCTCCGCGTTCCTGCGCCGCCACATGATCTTCCGGACCCCCGAGGTGACCTCCATCGATCTCTGGAGCAACCCCGACTCCCTGGAAGTCGAATGGTTCGGCCCGCTCACCCACACCCAGGCCGTCACCGACCTCTGCGACCCCGTCTTCGGGCTCGGCGGCACGCCGAGCAAAGACTGCGAGTGCGAGCGTCATTCCTGGTGCTTCGTCATCCCCGTGATCACCGACCCGGTGTTCGGGACCTGCGTCGCGCTCCGGCATAACCGCCACCACGACACCGACGACGAACTCGCGGACAACCTCCGGGACGACTGGCGCCGCAAGCACCGGTCCGAGCGACTCAGCCAGATGGAACGATGGCACGGTGCCCGTCCACGCACGCAGCGGTGACCAGGCGGACAGAGGTAACTGCCTCGAACCGAAGCCCAGACGGCACGAGCTTCTTGCGCCGCCCTGGCGGTCCAGCAAGCGTGCGGCCGACTGCCCGTGAGCTTCGGCCAGCAGCCTTCCCCGTCCTTCCCAGCCGCACCGCTCACACCGTACGAACTCCTCGGTTCCCGACGTTGTCGCCCCAGCTATCTCAGGGCAGAGGGCCGTCCTGGCGGGGGCCGCCCGCGATCAGCAGACGACGAGACGGCTACCGACGTGGATGCCCACACCGTTTGCCGGTGGCTCATCTGCCGATGATGCGGTCGAGTGGGATCAGGGAAACGCCCGCGGTGGAGAGCCCGGCTACCAGCGCCACCGGCAGTGAGGCGCCGCCCCACAGCGTTAGCCCGCCCATGACCGCGCCGGCGAGAAGCGCGATCACGATGATCAGCGCGGAACGCATCGGCAGCAGGGGCGGGGGCGTCGGATCGGTCGTCGTAGGCCTACTCACGGGTGGAACTCCTCCCGCCCCGGTGGCGGGGCGCTCGCGGTTGTGTTCGGCGAGTTTTCCCTCTGTCGCAACGCGACAGCGACACGGTCGAGGTCATGGCGGAGCGGCACGGTCTCTACTCATCGATTCATCTAGTCTTCCTACGAGGAGAGGTAGTGCTATGTGCCGCTCCGCCGTGACCTGCTCCGCCGTGTCGAACCCGCCGGGAGGTTCGCCGTGTTACCTGGCAAGTCGCCGCCGCGGGGCGCGTTTCCTGCGGATCCGGCCCTCGACCGGCAGCGGCAGGCCGCTTGGCGAGAACGCAGCGTCGAGCGGATGCGGGCGTCACGGGAACAACGGCTGGCCCAGCTCGCGAGAAAACGCGTTGCTCTGGACCGCGCCCGAGCCGACTACCGGACGATCGACACCGGCGATGTCCCGGAGATTCGGATCCTGCCCGGCTTCACGCGGCTGAGCACGATGCGCGTGCGTGACCCCGCCGACAAGGACATCGCGGTCGATGCCGATCCTGACTACCGCGACCGGCAGGCGGCCGAGGTCGCCAGCAGGCCACCGGCGACCCGCCTGGTCCATCGGCGCTCCAACTCGCTGGCGTTCTACCTGACCACGGTCTACGTCGCGCACCTACGCGCCGATCCGTCGCGCCCGGGGATGCGACCGGTCTTCGTCAACGACCTCGCCAATCTTCGTAGCCGGCCAGAGGCCGGCCCGTCCTGGGCGTCTCTGGCCGCGCTGACCGCTCCGAGAGAGCCCCGCGCCCGTCGCGCCCAAGTCCACCGTGCGCTGGACTCCCTGGAAGCCGCGGGCTTGGTGGCTCTCCATCCGCCCGGAACCCGCTACCGATACGAGCAGTGGCAGTTACTGCAAGAAGATGGAAGCGGCCAGCGGTACCGCGTGCCGCCCGAAAAGAGCCCCACCGGGCTAAGACTTCCCGCCACGTTCTTCTGGAACGGCTGGCATCTGGTCTTGGAGCCGGCCGAGCTGGTGATGCTACTGGCCGTCCTCGACCAGCACTGGCGACTCAACTACGACCCAGCCCAGAACAGGCCACCGCGGGCCACGGTCGCGCTCCCACGGACCGTGCGCTGGGGCCACTACGGCATCAGCGGAGAGGTGTATCTCCACGCCCAGCAACTCGTCGAGTTCGGCCTCCTCGAATTCCACGACCCCATGCCACACCGGCGACGAGGAAAACTCCCCGCCCACGGCGCGGAAGCAAACCCCAGCCGGGAAGACCTCAAAGCCGATACCGAAGCCAACGGCGATGTCCATACCGGGCAGCCCCCACCGAAAGAGCCCTACCAGTTCGGACCCGTCGACCCGTCGACCTTCAACCGTGACCCAATCGCCGTCGTCACCGACACCCTGACCGCCTACCCGATCCCGTCACGTCTCCAGGACGACGAAGACCTCCTCTGGTCGTAGCCGCCCTTCGACCCCCGTACGCGAGGACGGCGATTCCAGCTCTAACCGAGAGCCCACTGCTAGAGCGGGTTCAGTTCGCCGGCGGATGCGTGTCCAGCGCGCGTGATGATGGGCCAGAGTCGGCAATGGCGGTTGCGCGTCGGCCGCGCAGGTGGTCCCGGGATCGCGGCGCGGCGCAAATCCGCGCCCGATTACGAGAGGCCGGAGTCCGAGGTGTCGACGAACCTAGGTAGGCGACCAGAAGCAGGGCCCGACAGCCAGCGTCCAGCCGCCGCCACCGGGTCCGCAGCTGGTTGCGGCGAGCGCGTAACTCGTCGGCCAGCAGCCGCACCGCGCGGCTGGACACGGTCATCCCCGACGGTTAGGAAAGCAACCTGGAGCTCTTGGTGGGCGATGGGTTGATCTAGGCAATCGCCTGTCCTACCAGGGGCTCCTCTCCGTGCCAGCACATGGTCTGACCTCACCTCGGTGGACACCCGGACACCCACTGCATCGGCGGCACGGACCCCGGCCGCCCGGAGCGTTGCCCGGCGTGCCGGGGTGATCGCTGCCCGTGCGGCTTCGGCATCGCCCCAGCGTTTGGACGAAACCCGTCTCTCCGGGTCATCCGAGGCCACAGCGAGCGCACATCAGAGGAAGGTCGTACGACCAATCGGCTGCTGCTTCACCGACGCTGATCCGTATCCGCGCCCCACGTCGCTTCTCTGCATCGGCTCCACATAGGGCATCGTGTTGAGGGGTCAGATCAACAACCTCGCAAGCTGCATGCCGTCTGTCGTGCCCAAGGGCGGATGTCGACTCTCGTCGTTCGCCGGAAAGCGCGGCAGGTACGGGATAGCCAGGCGGGGCGATATGTTGTTTGCTACCCGAGGCAGTACCTGAAACTCGTGTACTGCCTCGGGTAGCGCTGCTACCTCAGGTTCTGAGCTGCGCTCAGAACCTCCTCAACAAACATGTGGCTGCCGGCCGCGAGGTTGCTGAGGATGTAGCCCGTGCTCACGGTGACCGCCGCGAGCAAGGCTATGAAGCGAGCGGTACCGGCAGTGCTTTCCAGAGCCTGCCGGGCCGTTCGCCAGTACTCGGCGAAGAACCACCGCCAGAATCCATCCCTGGGCCGTTTCAACAACTTCTCCCCTCACATGAATAGGCGCCCAGCGCGAGTCCTCCAATTCCGACCGCGCCGACACCGCGAACGGGGAGAACTCAGGCTGAGCGCCTGCATTCGACCTGTTGTTGCCCTGTGTGCGAGTAGTCCTATTGAGCCCCGAGTCGGGAGGCTCACCTCGCCCGGCCTGCGTGCCTGACTCACGCGCCGCATCCGCAGACCTGCCGGACGCTGGCAGTCTGCCCGCCGCGGTAGCCGATCTCAACCCCGCCCCGAATCACGGTGACAAGCGACGTACGTCCCCGATGCACCGCAGCTCGGACCCAGATACGACCTCGGTGGCCGGGTTCTAGCTGCGAGCCCGTCGTTCTCTTCATTCAGATTGAAGAGAGCTGAACTGGTGTCCGAGGACAGGCCCGGAATCTCGGTGGAACGATCCGTCGTCGCGCCGTACAGCCTCTACCGGCATGGGCGGAATCGCGCAAGAATCAGGCATCGGTCGGACCTCTAGGGGCCGCCGGACTTTGACACTGAACACAGCACTCATATTGATGGTTCGAATCATGCACGGTGAGTCCTAACGGATATTGCCAAGTCATCCGCGTATCGAGTTCCTGCGGTTTTGCCGACAACAACTCTTCCCGTGGCGGGATGGACAAACGTATTTGTCGGCTGGCATTCTGCCGTCGTGCCTAGCCACCGTCCCCCACTCCAGGGAATCAGTCGCCGCGAAGTAGAGGAAGCCATCCGGGCGGCCGCGCAACGCGACATCCTCGACACGGAATCGCAAGGCCAACGCCTTAGTAGACGTCAGGCCGACGGTGACCGGCCAGAAGCCATCACAGCGCTGGCGCTACTCACGACGATCGAGCGCGCGCACGCACTCCTCGACGACCTGGCGCAGCGCGTCGCGCGCCGCGCTGTGCGCGCCGGCGCCGACTTCCCCGACCTCGGGCGAGCGATCGGAGTGACCCGCCAGGCCACACGGAGCCGGTGGCCCGATCTGGCGACACCCATTCGCCTCTACCCGTGGCTCATCGCTCACCGCAGCGAGCTGCTCAGGCTGGCCAGACGCAGCCTAGACCTTCCGTTAGCCAGCTGGGGCGTAGACGATCTGCCTGATCACGCGGCTGCGCTCGTGCGAGCAGCCGTAGCTGGGCCTCACTCCCTGATCGCCCGGGGGTACCGGAACGCAACCACCCGGAATCGCGAATGGAGGGGACGCGACCTGTTTGACATTCAGGACGGTTTGGCGTCTCTGACCCGCCTGGCCCATCGGGACCAGGCGACGGCGGCCCTGCTGCTGGATGATGCCGATGGGCTCCTGGAGACGATGCCGTCAGCCCTCCCGCTGTAGAGCGCACGACGATGGTGGCGGCCATGGCACTGGCGATCAGGGCACAACAGGGCGGAGGCTAAGCGGCGCATACCGGCGGCTGTCTCGCGGGACATGGTGCAGGCGTCGGTAGCGGGCGGCACGCCCGGAGAGGTTTCGCCGACGGCGGTACGGTCTGCTCAGGCCGACACCCGCGCGGCGCTGGCACTGCCGTGGTGGTGGCTCGCCCGGTCGGGGTGTTTCGCCGGTCAGCTCGCCGCGCTAGTCCGCGGATGGTGGCAGGTCTTCGGTGAGCGAATCCATCGGCCAGAGCTCAACCACTGGGCCTTGCGTGGCCGCGGGGAGCGGAAGCACGTGGAGAGTCAGCAGCCGTGGATTCTGTCTAGGTTGCCGGTCATGGCTGGCCGGTGGCGATCGCGGCGAGCAGCGCGCCGGCGCGGCCGAGGGCGTCTTCGAGGGCGAGGATTTCGTGGCGCAGGCTAAGCGGTACGCGCTGACGTTCCCAGCCGGACACGGTCTGGTCGGGTGGGCGGGTGGCCCAGAGGGTCTTCGCCCGGCCCGGCGGGCATCACCTCGTGCAGTCGGTAGAACGTCCGGGTGTGCCGCAACCGGTCCTCACGGAAGGGCTGGCGGACCTCGCGCTCATCGCAGCCCGTGGTCCGGATTCGGTGTGGGTGTCCGTTGATGACGAGCGTGGCGAGGTAAGCAGCGATAGGGCGACGGTCGTACATGACCGCATCATACGAACATGCGTTCGATACGTCGAAGTATCGGCGGCGATCCTCACCCATGGTTGTAGACGTCTCCGTAGCAGGCTTCGATCCACAGCACGTAGAACGTGTCGCCAACCTTGTAGCCGACTGCAGGCAGGTTGCCTTCGTGGCGGACGACCATGTACTTGTTTTGCGCTAACGCGTCTGGGGCGACCTTCTTGATCTGGTGGGCAGGAAGGTACTCGAAACCGAGACCGTGCTTCTGGTGCAGCTGAAGTTCCGCCCAGGTGAAGCGGGATCGCTTGGCCCACTTCACCAAGAACTCCGAACGTTGCCCCTCCGAAAGCTCCTCTACTCCATACCCCTGCCGGACGTGCCGAAGGCACAGCGAGGGGTAGCCCGACGCGGCGTCACCGGATTTCTCCTGCAAGGTCTCACCGGTGCCCCCCGGACGAGTTCCCTTGCCCTTCTTCTTGCCGCCGCCCATCAGGCGGTAGGCGCGAAGAACTCGCGGAGCGCGTCCTGGCTGATCACCATGTTCCACTCACCGCGGTCGAACGCTTCCTTCCACGGCCGTTCACTGTGCGTCCGCTGACGCAGCGCCCACGCCGCGTACTTGGCGTAGGTGTTCCAAACCTTGATGAGGTGCTGTTCGACGTCGCGATAATCGTCCCAGTCGAAAGACTCAGCGACGGCCCGCTCGGTGTCGATCGGCCCGGCGCCGAAGTGCTTGAGCCTGTGGTACTCATTCGGAACCACGGGCCCGTGCGCCCACGCCTGAATCTCATCGGAGAACAGCGGCTTGCCATGCTCGCCCAGGTAATGGCCCTGCGCGTAGTACAGGAGTTTCTGCAGCTTGAGGTTGGTCAGGCCCGGATCTTCACCGGTCTCCTCGTCGGCCCACATCAGGAGCCAGTTCGCGATGTCCTGCGCGCTGCGCACGTTCGCCACCCATCCTCCAGTCGCGGTTCTTTAGCTGCTCTTATGGTTAACCAGCCTACGGGGTCACGGCATTCCAAGGGGTGCACGTTACGGGTTCGACGCCGAAGTACACGTGCCCGCGCCCTGTGGATGACGCCAGCAGGCAGCGAGCTGAATCTGTCACGCTGATGCGGTCGTCCGGGACGGGGATCCCGACCGGGCACCGGCCACACCTACGGGAGGTGGGGCGCCCGCGTCCGGAGCGCACCCCCGGGCGGCCTCAGGACCACGCGATCCGCACCGATGGAGCATTGACGTCTGCCATCGGCTCGGGGGTTCCGTGACGAAGCTCAGCCAGCACGAACGCGCCGCCGACCAGGCGTGGAAGGCGGGGATCCAAGGGCCGGGCAACGCCGCCTTCCTGAGCGCGATCCTGGCCGCGCTCTCCCTCGTCGGCGGCGTATTCGCTTCCGCCTTCCTTGGGGACGGCACCCCGTTCATCGTCGGCCTTGCCGGCTGCATGCAGCTCTACCTAGTACGCGTCGTGTTCCGCTGGATGGAGGCGAGGTTCAAGCAGACGGAACAGCTCATCCAGCACCTGCTGGTGGACGACTGAGCCGGGGTGCTGCCCGCGCCTGGGGTAGTGGGTTGGTCCGGCCGAAGAGCCGGCCCGTCGACACCCACCCCGACGGGCGGTCTCGGTGTGCTGACCGTTCGGTCAGTGGGCATCCCTCGAACGTCGGCACGGTAGGTGCGTCGCTACTGTCCGCACGTGCGCACCGTGCCCTGGTGGCTTGCTCTCGCCCTTGCCCTCGTCGTCGGCGCCGGCGCATCCGCGGCCACCTTCGCGGCGACCACGTACCTCACTGACCCGTCCGCCGCGCCGATCTCAGCCGATGCGCGGAAGAAAGCCGTCGAAGCCTGCGACAGCTGGAGGTGCCGCAATGTGCCTGATGCAGTCCAACGCGCCGGCGAAGCCCTCGCGTTGGACGAGCGGTACCGGCCCCTCACCAAGCGATAGCCGCTGACCAGGAACGCCGCGACAACCCGTTGACGGGTTCTGCAGCCGTGGGAGTTGAATGCAAAGCGATCGACGGGAAATCCGCGTTCACCTACCGCTGACACGACCGGCGACCTGGACCGCGATCGAACCAACCAACGTGCGTAGGCGTGCTCGGCGGCAGCCTGCACAATCACCCCCGGTTTGCTTCCCGAGTCGCTCTACGGAGCAACCTCGAGCATTGCCTCAGCCTGGAGCGAAAGCGGTCGATCCGCGGGGCATGCGAGGAACAGCCAACCTTGACGACGTCCCATTAGGCGTCTCCATTGGCGCCCGCCGACCCGCCGTGTTCCGGTGGACACCGGTACCGGCGGTTCTCCTTGTCGCGGCGGTGGCGGTGATCGCCGCGCTCGCAGTCGTTGCCGGATGGAACTCCGGCGGTGACCGGTGGGAGCGGGCCGCAACTGGTGCCGGCGCGGTGATCGCGTTCGCCGGGCTGGTGCTCACGCTGGCTCGCCACGAGCGAATCCGTGCGTATACCGAACTGGCGCGGATGACCGCAGAAGCGTTGAGCGCGTGGAACGGCCTCAAGGTCGCCACGGGCATCAACCAGGCGATTGAAGGCAACATCGGCGTCGCCCGCGAGACATTCCTTTCGCCGAGCGAGGGAGCGCACCAGAATGCCGCCTTGGAACTCGGCCAGTTGGAGGAGGCGCTTCGTTCGGTTGAGCCGCTCTCTCGTCCCGCGGACCTCGCGAAGGTCGACACGTGGCTCAATGAGCGCTATGACCATGTCTTCGACCTCAACCAAGAGGTTGTCAAGCTGCTGCATTCGGCCGGCTACACCGGCTTCGAGAAGGACGGACAGAAACCCCGCGAGCAGATCGTCGCCGCGCGCGCCGACTGGGAAAGGACTGTCCAGACGGCGCGATCGCAGGCCGCCCGCTGGGAGCCGGTCGCGGGCATGATCCACGCTGCCGACCGACTCGTGCAGTACTGGGTGGTGCTGGCGTTGAACGATCCGCGATACGCCAACCAAGACGAGGCCTTCAAGGCCGAGCGCAAGCGCGCGTTCGAACAGGCGGAGGACGCCGTGGAGCGGATGGGCTGCGCGGTGGCGACCCGTCGTCTCGGCCAATCGTGGTGGCGCGTCGTGCTGCTACGGGCGACGACAGGACACGCCGGGATCCGCTCACTCGACGCAGCGAAGGACGTCATCCCCTAGGAGGCCGACCGGAAGGACGACCGTCCAACTGATGCCCGAAGACCCCGAGGCCACGCGCCACCTGCCGGACGGTCAGCTGCTATGCCTCGAACAGCACGCTCGTGACGATCGTGGCTGGATCGGTCAGATATCCCATCCTGTGTAGGAGGTACGCGGCAGCCGACAGAAACTGGCGGGGCCCGGGAAGGTGACGGGCCGCAGCTAGTTCGGCCACTCGGGACAGTCCGGCCTTGACGTCTTCCGTTGGCGGGTCCGGCGCAAAGCCGTACAACGCGATGGTCGTCATCCAGAGAACGGCCTCGTTGGGGTCATCGGAGAACGCGAGGCTCAGACCTTCCATGGCCGCGTACTGCCAGCCGATCAGGGCTTCAGGCCGGTGCTCGCTGACGTGCTGGTAGATAGCGCGTAGGTCGGCGAAGGGGGTGTCGGCCCATGCCCACCAGGCCGGGCGCGTGAGCAGAACGGCGGAGGCGGCAGGTTGCCACTCGTCGGCCTGTGCCTGGGCGAGGAGGTCATCGAGGGAGGCCGGAACGTCCACGACATAGTCCGCCACCATCGCGCGGACGAGCTGGTGTTGGCGGTCGGTGAGATCCCGAATCCTGTCGTCGCTGCCAGGACGCGTCGGATCATCGAGTTCGATCGCGATGCTCGTCAGTTCTTCAGTGAGAGCTGCCGTGCTGAAAGCAGGCACTCCGACGGATCGGGCAAGCTGTCGGAGCGCGACGTCGTCACTCCAAAATGACCACTGTTTGGTCTTGGCGAGTTGAAGTGGTGCCAGCCAGGAGCCGAATAGCTCGGGATCGAAGTCGCCGAAGTCGGGTAGGTTCACGACCCGGTCGAAGACGAGATCGCATGAGGATGCTTCGAGCGCTGCGGCGCGGCGGAGCAGTTGGAGGCGGTCGGCCGGGGTCATCGGGTGGAAGACGAGTTGCTGGCGTTCGTCGTCCCACCCGAGGCTGCCGACGCTGGCGGCATTACTTCGGGCATGGATGACGGATTGCAAGATGTCGGCGCGCGACACGGCCGGCAGATGCACGATGGAGAACCTGCCGGCGAGATCAGTGCCGCCGGGGAGCTGGCTGGAGACCATGAGCGCTGACGCGTCTACGACGACCGGACGGTTCAATGCGTCACGGGCCGCCTGGTGGTCGAGGTCATGTTGTCCGTCATCCGCGGCGGCGGCAATTTGTACGCCCGCGGCGCGTTGGATTAGCACTAGGCCATAGGGCAGGCGCAACCCCGTCGCCAGCATCCCGAGGGGCAGGCGGCCGAGTCGGATAGCGCGAATGAGGTCTGTGGCTATCCGCGGGTCCGCCGTGGATTGCACGGTGGCGGTGATCTCGTCGGCCAGGGTCTCGATGGGTCCGTCGAACTTGCGTGCCCCAAGGTCGTCCCCGTGCCGGGCGATCAGGCCGTCCAATGCCTGGAACGCCGCAGCGTACAGTTCGTCGGGAACCGCTGCCGCCGCAGCGGATGTCGTGGATCGCCTGGCGGCAGCCGCGTGGTCATCGTCGGGGTCAGAGTGCGTGTGGACATCCAGGAGCTCTGGGCGTTCGGCGGTGGCGCGTTCGATAATCGCCATCAGCAGCGCTCGGGCCAGGTTCGGGGCCTTATCCCGGAACTGGCTCGCTAGCGCGTAGGCCTGACTGGCGTCCTGGTCGGTCCACGGTTCGGTGGCGAATGCCTGGAGCCACCAATGGCCGTGCGTGGGGGTGAGGACGGATGGGTGGTGGTCGTGGAGCAGCGCGGCGGCTCGGTTGGGACGAAGTTGGACAAGTTCGGCGGCTACGCGTAGCCAGATGACGTCCGCCGGTGGGTCCGTGGTGAGCGTGAGCAGGGTGCCGGTGTGTCGCTCGGCGGCGGCACCATCGCCGGAGTGGATTGCGCGCAGCGCAAGGAACCGAAGTAGCCGGGCCCGTTCGACATGGCCGAGGTGCCCATCGGCGAGCGCGATGTGTGCGGCCTGTTCGGCCTGGCCAAGGCGATCAGCCTCTTGGAGTACCTGGACTCGGTAGGCCAGGAAGATCGGACGGTGCAGCGAGTGGTACGCGGCGTCACACGCGTCGAGGGCCTCGTCGTAGCGATGGGCGGCGCGGAGCTCGCGGATCAGCATCAGAGCTGCGTTCGCGTTCGTCTTGCTCAGTCCCCGCAACGACGGCAGAGCCGGGTCCAGCTCGCGGACTGCAGCGGCCACGACGGTGATGCGCTGCGGCACGTCCGCGGAGATCAGCGAGCGGCGAACCAGAGGATCCAGCCGTGCCGCAGCGTCGACTCCGAGACCGGAGAGGTTCTCGACCGCGCGCAGGATGCCGGTGAAGTCGTCGGTCGCCTCCGCTTCGTCCAGCGCCGCGGTCCACAGGCGGATCTGGTCGTCGCGGGGCAACGCGGTGTCGTTGATCCTCGCGGCGAGCAGCTGGTCGGCGGGTGCATCGCCGAGTTGCTCGGCGAGCGCCACCGCAAGGTCGTGCTGGCCCAGTTCGTGTGCTGCCTCGGCTGCGTGTCGACGCACGTCGGGGCGCTCTGCCTCTTCGATCCGCGCGACGCCGTGCGGCGCAGCGAGTGCGTAGCGCAAGACCACGTCCAAATCTCCGGACAACACGTGGATCTCGAGCAGCTTGTCCAAATACCCATCAGTAGCGCCGGCCCATCGATGACGCTGCTCGACGGCGTGCCTCATTAGTTCGCCCGCCCGCTGGAGGTCGTCGGCGTGGGCGCACGTACTCAGCGAGCGATGCAACAGGGCTTCGGCAAGCAACTCCATCGCGTCACTGCCATCACGATCCAGCTCCAATGCGCGTGTCGCCCGGACGACCGCAGCGTCCCATTCGTGCGACCGTAGTGCGTGCCTGGTCAGGATGGCCTGAACAGCGTGGTCTGAGCGAGCTGCGGGAACGTCGAGGTCGAGCCCGGACGGCAGCTCCCACGGCGCGGCGTTCCCTGACGGTTGCGCCAGGATCGCCCGTATCAGCGCAACCACCAACTCCGTGCCGGGGAGGCCGGCTGCGCGATCAACCAGTTGATGGGCGCGGTCCCGATCGAGATCCAGCAGCGGCAGGACCGCGGCGAGAAGCAGGCGCCCCTCGCGCTCCGGGTCCGCCGCTGCGGCGCGCTCGAACGCCTCCGACCCAACCGCCATGGCACCGTGTTCGACGCCAAAGCTGGCGACCGCTCGCCAGGCGCGTGCCGCGTCACGGATCAGCCATATCGGCGCCATAGAGAGCAGAGCCCGGCAGGTCTCGGTCGGCTGGCTGCGGCCGTCAGCCAGATGAGCCGCGAGGACCGCGGCGTCACCGGGTGCGCTGTCATGCAGCTCGGCCAGGATGGCCGCAGTGGACGGGGGCAAGACCGTCAACAGCTGCTCGTACCGCGTCCGGGAATCTCGCTCGATGCCGCTGGCGATGTGATCCCACTCGTCGGCCGCGTCGCTGACGCACTGTCGTTCCGGGACGACGATCTTGTAGCCCTTGCCGGTCGGCTCCACCGTTCCTGGCGTGAATTGTTGCCAGTACCCTCGCTGCGTCTCGATATCGACGAGCACAATCAACACCGGTAGCGCATGCCCAAGCCATAGATGGAAATGAGCTTCGTCGAACCGGAACACCCAGCCGTCGGCGGTGCGTTCGCCGAAGAAGCTCGGACCGGCCTTGATCTGCAGGGCAATCAGACGCCCAGTCTGCCGGCCCGCCGAGTCCCGCGCCTCAACGTGCGCATCGATCCCCGCGTCCGATGTCGCCTGCTCCCGGAACACCCAACGCAGATCGCGCACGACCAACGTGTTCAGGATTGAGACCCCGAGCCGCCCCGTGCCCTCGCGGTCCAGCCCTGCAGCCCCCACCACGTCCTCCTGTCATACAGCACAGCAGGAGGAAGTGTAGGCAACTGACGTCTAACGGCTGGCGCACAAGACGCGAACGGCCAGAGGTGCGAATCAAGGGTATTTCGCGACCAGCGTTCGGCGCGAGCAACGGCCATACAACCTGGATGGGGTAGCCCCGACCCAAGTCGCCCCGCAGCCAGGCGCGCCGTCGACACCGCCACGCACTGCTCGGCGT
Organism: Cryptosporangium phraense; assembly: GCF_006912135.1. Taxonomy (NCBI): domain Bacteria; kingdom Bacillati; phylum Actinomycetota; class Actinomycetes; order Cryptosporangiales; family Cryptosporangiaceae; genus Cryptosporangium; species Cryptosporangium phraense. Next base: position 162,982 of record NZ_VIRS01000016.1, read on the forward strand.
TCGTCTTCCCTGCCGACAAAGCGGCCGAACACGCCGGCCTGAGCAGTCGATACGACACGCCGCCGACATCCGAGCAACCAATGAGCAACCACAGCCCATTTCTTGACCACATACGACACTTGTATTCAACAAAACAGCTGCTCAGCGGGTGGGCCGCCTGGGGATCGAACCCAGAACCCGCGGATTAAAAGTCCGCAGGTCTTGAGTCTCAACACCTCTTGGCTCTACTTCCATCTCACTGCTCTAACCTCGGATAGACGCCCTGTACTTCTCGACGATCTCAGTTGGGATCCGTCCGCGGACGTTGACATCGAATCCTTGGGTCTTCGCCCACTCGCGGATTGCATGGTTCTGCTGACGGTTTGCCCCTACCGACTGGGACTCGCCCGCGGTGCGGGTGCGCGCGGTTCGCGGAGACTTCCCAGCCTTTCGGGCCGCCGCGACGAAGCGCGCCATCTCGTCTCGAAGAGCGCCGGCATTCGCGGCGGACAAATCGATTTCGTATGCCGTTCCGTCGAGGGCGAAGTTCACGGTCTCCGCGGCGGCGCCGCCATCGATGTCGTCAACGAGGAGTACTTCGACCTTGCGTGCCATCCGAACCTCAGTTGCTCTTGTTCCCGGTCTGTGTCGACGAAGTGTATGTGCTGCCGACGAGCCCCCATCGCGCCAGGCTGCTGCTGGATGGCCGTCCGCAGATCTCGCCGCCGGTCAACGACCATCGCATGCATTGGTTACCCGGACACGGCCATCGGGCGCCGAAGCCGTGTCGATGCCTGCACGACCTGATAGGCACTGCAGGCTTGTTCTCAGCCGAGTCGGCGACTCACGATGACTCTGCCGTCGGGTTGCGCGACTCAGCTCGGGCTGGCACCGCGATCTCGATCGTTGTCTGGCGACTCGAGGTCTTCCGCGGCCGGGAGGTGATCGGCTGAGTCTTTTCGGCCGATCTAGTCATTGTTCCGTGACCGATGCCGGGTCGTCCCGACTGGCTCGAGGATGGCCTCCTCGCGGCATCGATTGCGGTGTTCCAATCTTCTTGGGCAGCCTTGGGGTCGTGGCGGTCGTCCGTTGGGTTCGATGGTCTGCAGCCGTGGCGCCGATGCCGCACGGGCTTTCCTCGATGCCCGCGGGAGGCACAGGAAGCTGAGCTGACCGAGCCTGAGCGCCAGCACCCCTTCTCGGTCAGACACGCGCGCCGCCGTCGGCGGGCGGGGAGGCAAGGTCTATCCCTTGCGCGACGCCCGCGATGCCATGTTGGCCCGCTGTTGGGTACGGGTGACGCATCGCGACCGGCGAGACCGTCGGCTGTTGGACATTCGACGTTGGCGAACATGGCCGGTCAGGCACCGGAGCCACCCGTTCGGATGGCTAAGCGAACGAACGATTCACAACCCCGCCCATCGGACGAGCCCGACAAAAATCCTGTCTATCACAGCAGACGAACGAACATCCACAGCGAATTGCCGATCGCTGTCTGGCAACTGGGACACCACGAAAGCGCCCGTGAACCGGCCGAGGACTTCGCGTCGCGCGTCGCAGAGCGACTCGTTCATGTGTACGCGCGGCCTGGGGAATCAGTCGCCGACCTCGACGGCGACCCGATCCTTCGCTATGCCGTAGTCGCCGCCGGATGCACCTACCTGGACGTGCAGCACCAGAGCGACGTTTCCGTGCTTGGGCCCGTGGCGCCGCCGGTCAGGCTGATTGTCGTCCGCTGGCCTCGCGCCGCAGGCAACCCCGACCTTCTGGATCTCCGCGCCATCAGCCGGTTGTTGCTGCCCGACATCCCGAGCCTGGTCACGACTGTTCGGCCCGACGACTCACCGCGACCAAGCTCAAACCCGAGTGACGATGAGCAATTGGTAGCGGCAGCCCACGACGCTGGACTTCACCGGATGCTGCAGATCGTTACAATCAGCGCCCCTAGCGGCGGTGATCGATTCCTTTACTACTCCACCCAGGCAGAGGCCGAACACCTCACGCGCGCGACACCTGCGAGATCTCAACACCCGACGCTGCGTCTCGACCTCTTCGTCTTCAGCCCGAACCTTTCGCACCATGACTGACCGCGACTCAGTCACACGCGACGACGACACAACCACCCACGCTGAACAGCGAAAAGTCGCCCGAAAACGTCGCGAAGTCACGTTGCCGTCGCGCAACGAAGCGAGCTACGTTTCGGATTCTCCGGAGCCGGCCCTGGGCTTGGGCGCTCGGCCAACACCCGGAATGTCTCCCGCGGTGCTGCCGACACTCGCCGCGCCACGCACCGCCCCCATCTCCGAGAAGAAGTACCGACAGGCCGTCGATCTCCTCGCATCGATGATCGCCGAGGCAGTAGCCCGCGCTCGTTTCGAGCGGATCGACACCCCGCAGCCGTCCCCCAGCCCGGACAGGCCAACCAAGCCTGAGGACTAAGGCCGACTTTCTCTCCGGGAAGGAGTCGCCATGGCACGCCGATCACGCCCGGCAAGGACGACGACCCTGTCTCTGCCGATCACCCATCAGCGGGTCGCCACCTACACCCGTTGCTCCACCGATGAAGAGAACCAGCCGTTCACCATCGAAGCCCAGGACACCAAGCTCGACGCCTACGCCTCGTCGCAAGACGGCTGGTCCGTCGTCGCCAAATACACCGACGACGGCTCGGGCGGAACCCTCGACCGCCGCGACCTCCAACGCGCGATCGCCGACGCCAAGGCCGGCAAGTTCGACGTCTTGCTCGTCTACCGCGTCGACCGATTCAGCCGCCGAATCCGCGACCTGGTCTGGCTCCTGGACGAGCTCACCTCCGCCGGCGTCACCTTCCGATCGGCCACCGAGCCCTTCGACACGGCCACTCCAGCGGGCCGAATGCTCGTCCAGATGCTCGGGGTCTTCGCCGAGTTCGAACGCGAGATGATCATTGATCGGGTCATCAACGGGATGGAACGTAAGGCCAGCCGAGGCCAATGGACGTTGAGTACTCCACCAGAGGGGTACGTCGTCGATCAGGCGACCCAGTGCCTGACCCCGATCTCCACAGAATCCCCAAACATTACGAACATATTCCAGCAATACACGACTAAACGGCGCGGCGCCCGGGCGATTGCCGCGGATCTCAACAGCCGCGGCATGCGACGACGCAGCGGGCGGCCCTGGAGCCACAAGACCGTCATCGATGTCCTCACGAATCTGGCCTACGTCGGCACGGTCGCCTTCCGCGACATCTACGTGGAAGACGCTCATCCGCCGCTGATCCCACCCGAGGTCTTCGCCCTGGCCCAGGAAATCCTCGTCGAACGCAGCGAACATCCTGCGAAATTCGCCGGCGCGGCTTCCGACTACTACCTGAGCGGCAAGATTCGCTGCCCTCGATGCGGCCAGACTTACCTAGGAACGTCTGCCACCGGCAAGTACCGCCAATACCGCTACTACACCTGCTTTACCCGCAACCGGTACGGGACGGAGAGGTGCGGCGCCCCACGGATCCAAGCCGACGCCTTCGACGAGATAGTGCTCCAGGCGTTGGGCACCTTCTACCGCACCCGAACCGACCTGATCAACGACGCGCTCCGCGCCACCCAGGAACACCACCGCGCCGCAGTGGCCGGCAGCGAAGCCGAACTCGCAACGATCAAGGCTCGGCTCACCCAGAAAGAACTCGTCGTCGACCGCTACTTCACCGACTACGAGGCCGGGCGCCTCGACCACGATCTTCTTCGAACCCGGATCGAGACACTCTCCGAAGAACTCACCGAGCTCCGCCGCCGGCGCGATGAAATCCAGATCCAGCTCGACAACGCGCCTCCGATGATCAGCCCCCGTGAGCTCGAGACCGCCGCCGCATGGATCACTGACATCATTCGGGACGGGGACCACCCGCGCCGCAAGGAACTCTGCGACCTTCTCATCGACGAGTTGCAGCTCGACTTCAAGGCGGCCACTGCGACACCGGTTTTTCGTGTCCGAGCCGGAGACCTCGTCCCGGAAAGCAACGAAGCCCCGGCCAGTACTCTGGCCGGGGCGAATCAGGCCAGCTCACGCGGTGTTCGCGAGCATCAACCTCGGGTGGAGCTGAGGGGACTCGAACCCCTGACCCCCACACTGCCAGTGTGGTGCGCTACCAGCTGCGCCACAGCCCCGTCCGGCCCGTTCCGGACCGACTGCTGAATAGTACACAACCCGCCGGGCTCCCCCTCCCCGGCCCCCTCCCGGCCCCTCAGTTCAACTGCGGATCCGCCGGATAGAACGCCAGCGCCGCCAGCATCCCGCCCTGCCGCCTCAACACCATCGACCACAGGTCGTCCGGCTGGGGCACGAACGCATCCCCCGGCAGCGCGTCCAGCACCAGCCACGCGCCCTGCTCGATCTCCGACTCCAGCTGGTCCGCGTCCCATCCCGCGTACCCCGCGAAGACCCGCAGGCGGTCCAGCGACCCGTTGAACGCCTCCGGGCTCGCCGACAGGTCGACTGTCCCGACGACCCCCTCGACCCGGCTGAACCCGTCCGGCGACGTCCCCGGGCGCACCCGGGCCAGGCAGATCGCCGCCTCCGGCTGCACCGGACCACCCTCGAAGACGACCGACGGCTGCGCCGCGAACTCCTGCCAGCCATCGAGGACGTCTTCGACCTGGACCTCGGTCGCGCGGTTGAGGACGACGCCGAGCGCGCCGCTCGGCTCGTGGGCGATGAGCAGAACGACCGAGCGCTCGAAGTTCGGGTCCTTGAGCGAGGGCGAGGCGACGAGCAGGCGCCCCGTCAGGTCTTCCGCCGGCATGCCCGTGATCATGCCGAACCACCCCCGCCACCGTTCCGTCGAGTCGCCCACGGGCGCCCGTCGGAGCATGTCATCTTGTTCGCCGACGCGCGAGCATCTCCCGACGACCGGCACACGAAAACGCCGCCCCCGCCGACGCGGGGGCGGCGACTCTCGGTGATTACTTCTTGAAGGCGTCCTTCACCTTCTCGGCCGCGTCCTTCACGTGCTCTCCGGCCTGCTTGAGCTTGGACTCCGAGCGCTCTGCAGCGCCTTCGGCCTGCAGGCTCTCGTTACCGGTAGCGCCGCCCCAGCGCTCCTTGGCGGCGCCCTTCAGCTCCTGCGCCTTGTTCTCGGTCTTGTCGTCGAAGCTCATGTCGGACTCCCTTTCGATGACTGATGGTTAGGTATCCCGACCGCGAACGACTTACACATGGAGCCCGGTATCGTCCGCCACATGACCGTTACTGCCCGGCCGGACGTCGCCGTGATCGGAGGCTCGGGCCTCTACGCCCTGCTCGAGCAAGTCGACGAGGTCGTGGTGGACACCCCGTACGGCGCCCCCAGCGACCCGATCACGATCGGCCTGGTCGAGGGCCGGCCGATCGCCTTCCTCCCCCGCCACGGCCGGGACCACCGCTTCCCGCCGCACCGGATCCCCTACCGCGCGAACCTCTGGGCGCTCCGGTCGCTGGGCGTCCGGCAGATCCTCGCGCCGTGCGCGGTCGGCGGCCTCCGACCGGAGCTCGGTCCCGGCACGTTCGTGGTCCCCGACCAGCTGGTCGACCGCACCTCCGGCCGCGCTCAGACCTTTCACGACGTCGGAGCCGTGCACGTCTCGTTCGCCGACCCGTACTGCCCGGTCGGACGCTCCGCCGTGCTCGCCAACGCCGAGAACGCCGTGGACGAGGGCACCATGGTCGTCGTCGAGGGGCCTCGCTTCTCGACTCGCGCCGAGTCCCGCTGGTTCACCGCGCAGGGCTGGTCGGTCGTCAACATGACCGGGCACCCGGAAGCCGTCCTGGCCCGCGAGCTGGCCGTCTGCTACACCGCGATCGCGTTGGTCACCGACCTGGACGCCGGGGTCGACGCCGGCGAGGAGGTCACGCAGGAGGAGGTGTTCCGGGTCTTCGCGGAGAACACCGACCGGATGCGCACGCTCGTGCTCCAGACCGCCGCCGCGCTGCCGAAGGACCGCGACTGCCCCTGTTCCCACGCGCTCGACGGCATCGAGCTCGCGCTCGAACTTCCGTGAGGAGTTCGGACTCGCTGGCCGGAGTCGAACCGGCGTCTCCCCAGAGATACTCCAAGGGCTCTGTCCACTGAGCTACAGCGAGGGGCCTCTCAGTGTGACGCATTTCGCACTGGGAAGCGCCACTCCGCGCCGAACTAGTTTGACCCCTCTTCGGCAGCCCGAGCCTCCGCCCGAGCGGCGTCCACGCCCGACTGCGTCCGCAGTGGGATCTCCTTGATGAGGAACGCGAGCACGATCGCCACCACCATGATCGCCGCACCCAGCAGGAAGACCTGATCCACCGCGTCGGAGAATCCGACGAAGAACGGCTTCGCCAGCCGTTCGTCCAGCTGGTTGATGAACGACGAGTCGTCCAGCGCGCCGCCGAAGCCGCTCCCGGACGACAGCTGCTCGACGAACCGCTGGTTGGCCGGGTCGGCCAGCACCTGCGGATCGTGCAGTGCGGCCTGGTACGACGGCGTCGGCACGATCGTCGAGAACGCCGAGCCGATCTTCGTCCCGGCCTGGCTGAACAGCACCGACAGGAACACCGCGGTGCCGAGCGTCCCGCCCATCTGACGGAAGAACGTCGAGGACGACGTGGCCACGCCGATGTCGCGCGGGGGCATCGCGTTCTGGACCGCGAGCGTCACCGGCTGCATCACGTTGCCCAGCCCCAGCCCGAAGATCGCCATCACGATGCCGGTCTGCCAGAACGGCGTGTCCCAGTGCACCTGGCTGAACGCCAGCAGCCCGACCGTCATCAGCACCGTGCCGATGATCGGGAAGATCTTGTACCGGCCGGTCCGGGAGATCAGCTGGCCGGAGATGATCGAGCCGGTCATGATCCCGGCGGTCAGCGGCAACAGCAGCAGGCCGGCCTGGGTCGGCGACGCGCCCTTGACGATCTGCAGGTAGAGCGGCAGCGCCGCGAGCCCGCCGAACATCCCCATGCCGGTGACGAGCGCGACCAGCGACGTCGTCGTGAACACCGAGTTCCGGAAGAACCGCAGCGGGATCAGCGCGTCCTCGCCGCAGCGGCGCTCGGCCAGGATGAACAGCACGAGGCCGATGGCCCCGATCACGAAGCACACGATCGAACGCCCGGAGCCCCAGCCCCAGATCCGGCCCTGCTCGGCCACGATCAGCAACGGCACCAGCCCGACGACCAGCGCCAGCGCGCCCGGCCAGTCGATCCGGTGCTCACGGCGCTGGTGCGGGATGTTCAGCACCCGCATGACGATCATCAGCGCCACCAGCCCGATCGGGACGTTCACCAGGAACACCCAGCGCCAGCCGGAGACCCACAGGATCGTGTCCTGGCCCGCGAACGTTCCCCCGATCACCGGGCCGAGCACGCTCGACGTCCCGAACACCGCGAGGAAGAACCCCTGGTAGCGGGCCCGCTCCCGGGGCGGCACGATGTCGCCGAGGATCGCCAGCGCCAGGCTGAACAGCCCGCCCGCGCCCAGCCCCTGCACGGCCCGGAACGCGGCCAGTTCGTACATCGACTGCGACGCCGCCGAGAGCGCCGACCCGACCAGGAACAGCCCGATCGCGCCCAGGAAGAACGGTTTCCGTCCGTAGAGATCGGAGAGCTTTCCGTAGAGCGGGGTCGTGATCGTCGCGGTGATCAGGTACGCGGTCGTCGCCCACGCCTGCAGCGACAGGCCGTCGAGGTCGTCGGCGATCGTCCGGATCGACGACGCGACGATCGTCTGGTCGAGCGCCGCCAGGAACATGCCCGACATCAGTCCGGTCAGGATCAACAGGATCTGCCGGTGCGTCAGCAGCGTCTCCGACGCTGCTTCCACGGGCTTCGACGGCGCGGCCATCCGTACTCCTCAGCTTCTGTCTTCATCAATGCGGACGCCCAACGGGCGAGCGGACTCGAGCCCGGTGATGAACCGGCCGAGCAGCCGCACCAGGTCGTCCACGTCCCTGTCCGGCCAGTCCCGGACTATGCGCGCCAGATGCTCCTCGCGCTGCTGGCGCAACACGGCGATCACCTCGCGGCCGGCCTCGGTGGGGACGAGCACGCAGGCCCGGCCGTCCGCCGGGTCGGGCTTGCGCTCGACCAGCCCCCGGTCGACGAGCTGGGCGACCTGACGGCTGACCGTCGACGGGTCGGCGTGCACGGCCTCGGCGAGCGTCCCGGCCCGCTGCGGACGTTCGGCGAGCTGGAAGAGGAGCCCGTAGGCGGCGGTGGCGGCCTCGCCGACCGTGGCCGCCTGCTGGGCTTTGTAGCGCACCATCGTGCGACCGAAGCGGGCGAGCTGGCGCCCTAACTCGGTGACCGCGTCGTCGGGCTGATCGGCGGCGGGCAGCTGCGCCGCGGACAGGGCGGCGCTCGAGTCGGCCATGGGGATACGTCTCCTCGGACAAAAAGCTTGCTGGCTGCAACTGTAAGGGTGTAAGGCTCGGGTCGCCATCGAACGCGAAACGCGGACTCAATCTGGGATCCCTACGCTGCGCCCGTGACCGATGTATTTGCTGTGCTCCGCGCCTGGCTCCCCGACAACGCCGACCCGATCCGCCCGCCGATGACGCTCGCGACGCTGGACGCCGACGGCTACCCGGACGCCCGCACGGTGCTGCTCAGCGCCCTGGACGACCACGGCGTCCAGTTCCACACCGACGCCCGCTCGCGCAAGGCCGCCGAACTCGCGGCCGCGCCCCGGGCCTGCGTGGTCATCCCGATCGGTGAGCGCGACCGCCAGATCACGCTGGTCGGCGACGTGGAGCCGCTGGGCCCGGACGCGCTGCGCGAGGCGTACCGGCGTCGGACCCGGTACCTCCAGGTGCTGGCCTGGGTGAACAGCGACGAGTTGGCCGCCCGCCCGGCCGGCCAGCGCCACCAGGCCTGGCAGGCGTTCGAGGACACGAACCCGGGTCCGCTCGAGCCCCCGGCGACCTGGACCGGCTTCCGGCTCCGGCCCCACCGGGTCACGTTCTGGACCGCGGACGAACTCGGCCCGAGCACCCGTCTCGAGTACCGGCGCAGCGGCGACGGATGGACCACGCACGCGCTGGCCGGGTAAGGCGAAGGCCCCCGACTTATGGTCGGGGGCCTTCGTGGCCGTGGAGGTGGCGGGAATCGAACCCGCGTCCACCGTCGCCTCAACAGGTCTTCTCCGGGCGCAGTTCGCTATGTCTCTACTTGGCCCCATCGGTCACGCGAACAAGCCGATGTGACGAGCCCAGCCACTGTGAGATTTCCTTGCCAGCCCCGATGGCCGGGCTGGTAAGTAAGCCTTCTAGCTGATGCCAGGATCCGGTCCGAAGGCGTTACCGGGCTGACAGCGTATCCCTAGCCTCAGGCGGCGAGGGCGTACGCGCGCTGATCAGAGTCGGCGCTTAATTGGTTGCAACGCATGGTTTACGAGATCATCGTTGCCTTTCTCGGCCCGCTTCCCCTGTCTCAACGTCCGGTGTCGAGACCAATCACCCCCTGGTCGGTGTGTAACCACTCCAGTCTAGCGCCGTCCCTTGAGATTGCGCCCATACGCCCGCGCGATCTCCCGGTCGGAGTCCCGCTTGGCCAGGTCCTGACGCTTGTCCCAGGCCTTCTTACCGCGGGCCAGCGCGATCTCGACCTTCGCCCGCCCGTCCGAGAAGTACATCGACAGCGGGACGAGCGTCAGCCCGCCCTCCTTGATCTTGCCGATCAGCTTCTCGATCTCGGCCCGGTGCAGCAGCAGCTTCCGGACCCGACGCGGAGCGTGGTTGGTCCAGGTCCCGGCGACGTACTCCGGGATGTGGACGCCGTGCAGATAGATCTCACCGTCGTCCACCAACGCGAAGCCGTCGACGAGTGAGGCGCGGCCGGCGCGTAGTGACTTCACCTCGGTGCCGGTCAGCACGATGCCGGCCTCCCAGGTGTCGAGCACGGTGTAGTCGTGCCGAGCCTTGCGGTTGGACGCGATGACCTTGCGTCCGGTCTCCCGCGGCATCGACCTGCCTTCCTTCGAGCATTTCCGTAGATCTAACGATCCTACGGTGGCAGGCCATTCCTTAAATGCTCAGAGGTACCCGAGCGGGTTCACCGGGCTGCCGTCGATCCGGACCTCGAAGTGCAGGTGGTCACCGGTCGACGCGCCGGTCGTCCCGACCAGGCCGATCGTCTCGCCCCGGCTCACTTCCTGGCCCGGCGAGACCAGGATCCGGGACTGGTGGCCGTAGCAGGTCGACAGGTCACCGCCGTGGTAGATGCAGGTGTAGTTGCCGTACCCGCCGTTCCACCCGGCCCGCACGACGACCCCGCTCGCGGCCGCGTGGATCGGCGCCCCCTCGGGCGCGGCGAAGTCGGTGCCCGCGTGCAGCTGCCAGCGCCGGAAGTACGGGTCGAACCGGTAGCCGAAGTCGCTGGACTTCCAGCCCGCGACCGGCATCCACAGGCCGCCGGGGCGACTCCGCGGCCGGTAGCTCCGGCTCCGGCCGGAGCTCCGCCGCTCGCGGTGGGCCACGGCCCGCAGGGCGCGGGCGATCCGGTTCGACTCGGCCTGGGCGTCGGCGTACCGCTCCTGGCTGGCCTGCTTCTCCTGGTTCGCCACGACGACCGCGTTCCGTCGCTGCGCGACCAGGCTCAGCACCTCGGCCCGGGCGGCCTGCGCGGCCGACTGTTCGGCCCGGGCGGCGGCGAGCGCGCGCTGCGCGGCCGCTCGGGCCGCGTCCACCCGACGTTTGTGTTCGGCGACGATCGCGCGTTGCTCAGCCACGTCCTGACGACGTCGCTCGACGGCGTCGACCGCGCGGTGCTGGCGGCCGATCAGCTGCGTCGCGAAGTTGAGGCGGTCGAGCAGGTCCTCGGGGCCGTCGGCCGCGCTGACCGCGGACAGGACCATCGCCGAGTGACCCTCGTAGGTCGCCCGGACGTAGGTGCCGAGCGTGTCGCGGGCCTCGTCCACCGCGGCCTGAGCGGCGGCGAAGTGCTGCTCGGCGACACCGAGCGCGGCGGCCGCGCGGGCCGAGGCGCGCTCGGCCGCGGTGGCCCGGACCGCCGCGGCCGTGACCCGCCCCTGGGCGGTCGCAACGCGCGTCTGCGCGCCCGGCAGGCGCTGCGAGGTCTCGACGAAGGCCGCGGTCGCGGCCTGGGCCCTGGCGGTCGCGGTCTCCATGATCGCGGCCGCCCGCTGCATCGCCCGCTGTGCCGCGGCCCGGTCGGCCGGCGAGGGCCCGTTCCGGGCCTGAACGACGGGTTGGTGGACGAGTAGCCCCGCACCGATCGCGACGACTAGGCAGAACACTCGGCGACGCCCTACGCGCATGCCGATACGGTACGGATTGCCCGATTAGTTCACAAAGGTCACAGGTCTACCGGCGCGTCACCCGTGACACGCAGACGTCAGACCTTGACGTAGAACCGGAGCGTGACCCACCCGGTGATGCCGGCCGTGAGCACCGACACCAGCATCAGCAGCGGGGCCGTGACCAGCAGGATCGCGCTCCAACCGATCGTCGGGACGACCGTGTCCTGGCCGAGCGCGGAGAGCGCGCCGTCGATGACCGTCACCTTGGCGATCGACAGGAAGACCGTCGCGAAGATCGCGCCGATCAGACCGGCGACCGCGGCCTCCAGGATGAACGGCAATCGGACGTACCAGTTGGACGCGCCGACCAGCTTCATGATGCTGACCTCGCGCCGCCGGCTGTAGGCCGCGACCTGGATCGTGTTACCGATCAGCAGCAGGGCGGCGAGGCCGGCGAACAGCGAGACGGCCAGCGAGGTGTTCTTGACCGCGTCGATCGCGTCGAACAGCCGGCCGACCAGCTCCTCCTGGGTCGAGACCACGTCGACGCCTGGCTGGCCTTTGTACTCGGCGTCGACCGTGTTGGCCTGGTTCGGGTTCTTGAGCTTCACCCGGAACGACTCCGGGAGCGACTCCGGCTTGGTGTTCTCGACCAGGTCCGGCGAGTCCTTGAACAGCTCCTTGAAGCGCTTGTAGGCCTCGTCCTTGCTCTCGAACGTGACCTTCTGGACCTCGGGGTCGTCCTGGAGCTTCGTCTGCAGTGCGGTCTTCTGGTCGGCGGTGACCGCCGCGTCCAGGAAGATCGAGACCTCGACCTGCGCGTACAGCAGGTCCTTGGTCTTGGCGACCCCGGCGTACAGCAAGCCGCCCGCACCGAGCAGCGCCAGCGAGATCGCCGTGGTGAGGATCAGGGCGATCGTCATCGTGACGTTGCGCCACAGGCCGGTCGCGGCTTCGGTCAGGACGAACTTGGCACGCATGGGTTCCTCGGGAAGGACGGGAAGTTGGGGGGCCGTTGGGGGTGCTGTTTAGCCGTAGACGCCGCGCGCCTGGTCACGAATGACCCGGCCGCGGTCGAGCTCGACCACGCGGCGGCGCATCTGGTTCACGATGTTCGAGTCGTGCGTCGCCATGACGACGGTCGTGCCGGTGCGGTTGATCCGGTCGAGCAGACGCATGATCTCGATCGACGTGTCGGGGTCGAGGTTTCCGGTCGGCTCGTCGGCCAGCAGCACCAGCGGGCGGTTGACGAACGCCCGGGCGACCGCGACGCGCTGCTGCTCACCACCGGAGAGCTCGTGCGGATAGCGGTTCTCCTTGCCCTCCAGGCCGACCAGGCTCAGCACCTCGGGCACGACCCGACGGATGACCGAGCGGGTCTTGCCGATGACCTCCAGCGCGAACGCCACGTTCTCGGCGGCGGTCTTGTTGGGGAGCAGCCGGAAGTCCTGGAAGACACAGCCGACGCTGCGCCGCAGCTGCGGCACCTTCCACGGGCGGATCGTCGCGACGTCCCGGCCGGCCACCATCACCTTGCCGGACGTCGCGGTGTCTTCCTTGAGAAGGAGGCGGATGAACGTGGACTTCCCCGAACCCGACGGCCCGATGAAGAACACGAACTCGCCCTTCTCGACGTTGACGTTCACGTCGTCGAGGGCGGGACGACGTGACTTCGGGTACGTCTTGGTCACACGGTCGAGGGTGATCACGGGGGCCGAGTCTAGCCACACCGGGTCCGGCGACAGCTCGGGCTACACAGCCTTCCTCAGGTGTTGTTCAGAGAGCGGCCGTGGCCGGGCGCCGGGCGACCTCACAGGGCCCTGTCCGGAACGCCGGTAGAGAGGTGGGGCGGGTGTGACGGCCGGGAGTGCTCACCGGCACCGCCGGAGGTGATCCGTCACTCTGCGCGGTGATGATCGGCGGACGTTGCCACTGCTCTGTCAGTTCGACCGCAACCCCGGTGTCGTTCGAGGGATGCGCACGGCTTCCCAACCGCCCCGCAAAGCGAAGATTCCCGGGAAACGGGGTGGCGAGAATTCTTAATGCGGCGATAAGAAACGCCTAGAGATAGCGATAGGTTTCTATTTCCGGACAGCAGTCGGCCCGGTCGCACAGGCGACCGGGCCGACCATTTATCGGTGGTGCTTATTGCGTCAGGCGCGCTTCCGGCGGCGGGTGAAGACCACCATGCCGACGCCGAGTCCGAGCACCAGAACCGCGCCGGCGATCAGGCCGCCGAGGCTCGCACCGGTGACCGGCAGGCTGCCTTCCTCGCTCTCGCTGTTCGAGGCAGGCGAAACGCTGGGCTGCGCCTCGTCGTCACCAGCGACCGCGCTCTCGCTCGGCGAGGCCTCGTCGCTGGGCTCGGTGCCCTCTTCCTCGTCGCACTTGTTCAGGTCGAGGCTGGCCGAGTCGAGCTTGTCGCCCTGGGCGATGACCGCGACGGCGATCTTCGAGACGTCGAAGTCCTCGTCGTCCGCCTTGGCGAGCGCCTTGAAGTCGTCCTCGTTCTTGAGGTCGTCCGGCAGCGTCAGGGTCTTGCCCGGGTTGACGGCGAAGTCCTGGGCCAGCGGCTTGTCGTCGTCGAACTTGACCAGGACGGTGAACCGGGCGCGCCGGTCGGTGTCGTTGGTCAGGTCGATCGAGAAGACGTCGCAGCTCAACGTGATGTCGGCGGAGAGAGTGTCCTCTTCGTCGGCCGAGGGCGACTGGCTGGGCTCGGGCTCGTCACAGGACTTGCCGGGCAGCGGAACGTCGGCGGTCGCGTCCTTCTCGATGACCTTGTCGCCGTCTTTCCACGTGCCGTGGACCTCGAGCCGGGCCACGTTCTTGCCCATGGCGTCCTTGATGCCGGTGCTGCCCTTCGGCAGGACCTGCTTGCCGGTGATCGACTTGCCGGCCTCGATCTCGTCGGCGATGCGGACGTGGCTCTTCTCGGGCTGAGCCTTGACCTCGATGGCCTCATCGAGGTGCGGGTCCTGGTTGGTCACCGTCCATTCGACGACGTACCGCCCGTCGACGCACTCGGCGGTGCCCTTCACGGCGTTGGTGGTCGCACTTGCCGGTTCGGCGAGCGCTACCGCCCCGAGGGTCACCAGTCCGGTCACCATCGTTGCGGCAAGGCCGCGGCGGAGAACACCGCGTAAGCCTCGGGCCATCTCAAGCACTTCCATTCCCTCGGTGGACATCGAAAAGAACATCTGGGAACGACAAAGGACACGCCGCTGCGAATAACGGTGTGCCCCCTAGTGGCGGCGATTCCCGGCAATTACGTGGAGCCGGTTTCGCTGCCGGTGCCAGACCATACGTTGCCACGGAGATGTCACGCCACAGCTCTGGCAATGTTGTGAGAGAGATTTAAGAGGCGGGCGTTCTCAACCGTGAAGGTGGATCGGGCAACCAATTGCGGTTGAGCTTTCAACCCTGACGCTGGGACGGCGACCCTGAGTAAGCAGAACGCCCTCCGGATTCCGGAGGGCGCGCTGGTCAGGACACTGCGACGTCTTGTTGCTTGCGCCAGCGGATGCCGGCCTCGATGAAGCCGTCGATGTCGCCGTCGAACACGGCCTGGGGGTTTCCGGCCTCGAACTGGGTGCGCAGATCCTTCACCATTTGGTACGGGTGAACCACGTAGGAGCGCATCTGGTTGCCCCAGGAGTTGCCACCGTCGCCGCGCAGGGCGTCCATCTCGGCCTTCTGCTCTTGACGACGGCGCTCCAGCAGGCGCGCCTGCAGGACCCGCATCGCGGCGGCCCGGTTCTGGATCTGCGACTTCTCGTTCTGGCAGGACACGACGATGCCGGTCGGGATGTGCGTGATGCGCACCGCCGAGTCGGTCGTGTTGACGCTCTGACCGCCGGGACCGGACGAGCGGAAGACGTCGATACGCAGGTCGTTCTCGGGGATGTCGACGTGGTCGGTCGTCTCGACGACCGGCAGGACCTCGACGCCGGCGAACGACGTCTGGCGACGGCCCTGGTTGTCGTACGGGCTGATCCGGACGAGGCGGTGGGTGCCCTGCTCGACCGAGAGCGTGCCGTAGGCGTAGGGCGCCCGCACAGTGAACGTCGCCGACTTGATGCCGGCTTCCTCGGCGTAGGAGGTGTCGTAGACCTCGGTACCGTAGTGGTGCCGCTCGGCCCAGCGCAGGTACATGCGGAGCAGCATCTCGGCGAAGTCGGCCGCGTCGACGCCACCGGCCTCGGCGCGGATCGTGATCAGCGCCTCGCGGGGGTCGTACTCACCGGAGAGGAGCGTGCGGACCTCGAGCTCCTCGATCGTGGCGCGCAGGCTCGTGAGCTCGGTGGCGACCTCCTGCACCGAGCCCGGGTCGTCCTCGGCCTCGGCCAGCTCGAGCAGGACGCCGGCGTCGTCGAGCCGGCTGCGCAGGCCGTCGATCTTGTTCAGTTCGCCCTGGACGAAGCTCAGCCGGGACGTGACCTGCTGGGCGCGGTCTTGATCGTCCCAGAGGTCGGGCGCCGCGGCCGCCTCGTTCAGCTCGGCCAGCTCGTTGCGGAGCTTGTCGAGGTCGAGCACGCTCTCGACTGAGGTCAGGGTCGTGTCGAGAGCCTTGAGCTCTTCATGAAGGTCGAGGGCAGCCACAGCAACCCAGCCTACGCGGTCGGGCCGCTTGTTCGCTTACCACCGTGCTCAGCGACCCGTCGTTCCCGGCCGTGCGGAGCTCCCCTGGGGGCCCAGCCAGCTGATGCAGCGACCCGTCGCTCCCGGCCGTACGGAGCTCCCCTCCCGGCAGCTGCGCGCGGTCGGGAACGACCGGTCGCCTTGATCGTCAGCTGCTGGACGACAGCCCGGGGGCGCTGTCCAGCCACTTCAGGATCGAACGCTGGTACGAGATCGCGAACTCCAGGGTCGCCACCTGGAACGAGTCGTCCCGCTTCTTCACCTCTTTGAGCTCCTCCCGGAGCTCGGCGAGCCGGGCGTTGTGCTCCTCCCGCCGCTCCGCGTACAGCTCCTGGAGCTGCTGCGGCTTGTGCAGAGACCCGAAAGCGGCCCGCAGCATCAACGGGTTGCGCAACTGGTCGCGCCCCGCCTCCTCGCTCAGCCACTTCGCGAACACCCGCTTGCCGGATGCGGTGATCGCATAGGGCTGGGAGGAGCGGGGGCCGGGTCTTCCTAGCCGAACGAACCCCTTCTCGGCCAGGACCGGCAACTCGCGGTATACCTGGCTCCGAGTAGTGGTCCAGAACGGACCCAATCTGTTCTCCGCAGTGGCCATGAGCTGGCCACCTGTCATCGGACCTTCGTGCAGCAGCCCAAGAAGTGCGGCTGCCGTCGCATTGAGACCTTTCTCCGCCATGTTAGCCACGGTGACACGATTCGGGCGGTCGCGCCATACGCCACGCCTTCCAAAGTGGAACCCATCACAAGTCGGACAGTTCCCTGGTCAAGGGGGCGCTACCTTCCCCCGGGCGAGCAAGTCGACGATCGTCGACAAGCTCCGGTCACGGTCCGATCAGGTCTTCCAGACTACTCGCGCAGAGCTGGTAGCCACCCTCTCGATTCCCTTCGGTCGACCGAACAGCCGTCCGAACGGGAGAGGCGCCATACGCGTACAGATCAGTATTATCTGATCATTTTGCACGCTCAGCGCGACGTCAACCTCCTCTTTTTGTATACCTTCTAGGTAGCGTCGCAGCTCAGGGGCTGCTTCCTCGTATGTGACGGACGCGTGATCGGACGGTTCCGTACCGCTTATGTACGCTGCTGCGTCGCTTGTGCCGCCTGCCGTCGCCAGCGCGGCAGCGTCGCACCAGGACTGAAGGTCCCGCTGGGCCAGGAATGCACTGGATGCAGTCGCGACACCGGCGATCAGGAGCAGCGCCACCGCGACACACAGGAGGATCACCAGCTGCAGGCTGCCGCGGTCTTTCACGCCGTACCCGCGATTCGCACGACGAACCGGGCCTCGACCACGTTCCGCCCGGCGTCGAACATCGTCGGCACGCCCGGCAGGCGGTAGGTGCGGCGGACGCACAGCTCGAAACGGGACCCGGGGTCCAGCGGCGGGTTAACCGTCGAGTCCACGGTGAGGGTCGGGCCCGTGCAGCCGTGTCCGATCGGACCCCAGTGGAGCTCGGCCGGCCCGGTCAGGCCCTGGTCCTCGAGCGCGAGGCGGACGGCGTAGGTCGCTCGCTCGGCGGCGGTCGAGGGGTCGTCCGCGCTCACGTAGGCGCGCCCGGCGTCGCGGGCCGCCTCCGTGACCGCGAAGGCGTTCCGCTGCACCTCGAAGACGGCGATCACGACGTACAGGAGCGGGACGAGGAGCAGCACGCCGCCGAACACGAACTCGACGACCGCCGACCCCCGCTCCCCCCGCCTCACCCACCGCCCGGCCGCCCCGCGCCACACCTCCCCGCGCCGGAGCTCCCTGCGCTGGATCTCCCCGAACTCGGCCTCCGGCGGCCAACCCATGCCGTGCGAGACCCCACCACACGGGTTCCTACCGCGCAGGGCCCCTTCGGGTGGACCCGCACCGCGGGGACCCACCGAGCGCGGGACCACTCCGCGCGAGGCGCCGCCGCGCAGGAGCGGCCTTGGCGAGACCGCGCCCTCCCGGGCCCCGGCGTGGGCCGCCCCGTCGCCTACTGACGGCACGGTCGAACCCGCGGCCCTCCGAACCGCGCCCCTCCGAACCGCACTTCGCAGGGCCCAACGCACCGCCGCCGCGCGTACGGCTGCCGCCCGAAGGACCACCGCGCACCGCCCCGCACCCTTCGCAACGACGGCGCGGCCGGAGGCCACACGTGCAGCAGCCACCGCACAGCCGACCACTGCGGGAGGCATCCCACCGCACGGCACGTCGGCGCGGCGAGCCGCCTCACGCACGGCCGCCACCCCCACGGCCGCCACACCGAACACGACCCCGCACAGCACCGCGGCCCTCGCAACCGCGGCCCACAGCGCCGTTGCAGCGCAGAGGGCTCCAGCGCGGAAGCCACCGCCCCCACCGCTCAGAACGACCCTCCGCCCCACGATGGCGCGCCTCACGACGGATCACCTTCCTCCACCGCCCGCGCCGTCACATGGACCGGCAACACCTCACCGAGCGGCGCGAAGAACGCCGGCAACGCACCCACGCAGTCGATGCGCGCCAAGCGCAACCCGTTCCCGGCCACCTCCTCCGACCCCGTACACACGAGATGCTCCGCCACCTCGCGGCCCGCCCCGCGACGCAGGAGATCGTGCGCCCGCGCGGCCCCCGCGTCCGGATCCACGTCCGCATTGGCGGCAAAACGCGCGCCCTCGGCGGCGCTCGCCGCCGCGATCGTGCGGACGTACAGGTAGACGGCGACCTGCAGGACGCCCAGCAGCAATCCGAGCAGCACCACCGTGACCAGCGCGAACTCCACGACCGCGGAACCGCGGTCGCCGTGGCGCACCGGGTCACCGACCGGTGTCCGAGACCACCTGATCCAGCGCGGTCTGCACCGCGGTGACGATCGCGTCGCGGAACACCGCGAACACGGCCGCGACCAGCCCCGCGGTCATGACCGTGACCATCACCCAACCGGGGACGTCACCACGGTCACCCCGCAGTGCCCGCACGCGGCAGAACAGCCAGAACAGAGGAGGCAGCACGGGACGCCCTCCGAGCGCTCGACGCGAGTTCCCATGGCCCCGAAACAGAGGGTAGGGATCACATCGACGCTGCGCGAGGGCTTCCCGAAAGGCTGTGGAGAACTACGCGAGCTCGGCCGGGCGGGCCACGTCGTTCTCGTCCAGGATCGCCCGCAGCGCGTCGGCCAGCTCGGCCGGGGAGATCTCGTCCTCGGGCGTCGTGGGGCGGTCGGAGTAGCGGAAGCTCCGCTCCCAGCCGTGGCGCCCGTCGGCGAAGACGAGCACGCCGTCGTCGTCGCCCTCGACCTTCGTCTCCCAGTAGCGGTCCTGCTGCTGACCGGTCAGCTCGCGCATGAACGACCCGAACTTCCGGGACGTCCCCGGGTTGTCGGCCTCCCCCATCGCGGCGAGGAACGCGTCGACCAGGCGAGCCCGCTCCGCGCGCTCGGCCTCGAAGCCGGGGTCCGACTCGGCGAACCCGTGCTCTTCCCTGCGGACGTCGACCATGGAACCGGCCTCCTTCTCGTCGTCGCTGGTCTCGTGCCCGGCAGCGCGCCCTCCAAACCTCAGGCGGACGAACGTCGCAAAAAGCCTAAAGCTGATGAATAGCCCTAGCCAAAATCAGGCCGATCGCGGCCGCTCCGAAGCCGGCGAGCACCGTCGCACCGGCGTACGCGACCGCGAGGAACCGCAACCTCTGCTGGGTGAGCCGCAGAACCTCGAAGCTGAACGTCGAGTACGTCGTCAGCGCACCGCAGAAACCGGTGCCGACCAGCGCGGCCACCGCCGTCGAGGCGGGCCAGGCGGCCACGAACCCCAGGATCAGCGACCCGGTGACGTTGACCCCGAACGTCCCCCACGGGTACCCCGGCCCGACGATCGCCTGCACGGCCCGGTCGGTGAGGTACCGCAACGGCGCCCCGACCGCCGCACCCAGGGCCACCAGCAGCACGGTCACCGCGAGACCAGCCTCGCGGTCAGCGCGCTCCCGGCCCAGACCGCCAGCAGCGCTCCGACCAGCGTCACCGCCAGGTACGCGAGCCCGACCGCGGACGCGCCCGCGGTCGCGTTGCGACCCGCGTCGACCACGTAGGTCGAGAACGTCGTGTACCCGCCGAGGAACCCCACGCCCAGGAACGGCCGCAGCAGCTTCCGCTGCGGATACACCTCGGTCACCACCACCATGAGGACGCCGATGAGAAAGCATCCCGACACGTTGACGACGAACGTCGACCAGGCGAAGCCGTCCGGGCCGTGGGGCCAGGCGGCCGTGATCCCGTAGCGGGCGA
This sequence comes from Cryptosporangium phraense, assembly GCF_006912135.1. Classification (NCBI taxonomy): domain Bacteria; kingdom Bacillati; phylum Actinomycetota; class Actinomycetes; order Cryptosporangiales; family Cryptosporangiaceae; genus Cryptosporangium; species Cryptosporangium phraense. The sequence goes on from NZ_VIRS01000016.1 coordinate 183,070, forward strand.
GGGCGCCCAGCACCCCGCCGGCCGACACCGCGGCCAGCACGGGCCAGAGACGCTCGCGCCGTTGGGCCGGGATCGCCAGGTCGACATCGGCATCGGTTGGTTCGCTCATCCGTCCTCCCCGGCGCACGGTAACGCGAGCCCGGGACGTCGCCGCTAACGGGTGAGCATGCTGATCGAGACCAGGCCCGGGTAGAGCGCGAACAGGACCGTGACCGGCAGGATCAGGAACACGACCGGGACCATCATCGCGATCTCGCGCCGACCGCCCGAGGCCAGGAGCGAGCGTTTCTCGGCTTCGCGGGCGTCGGCGGCCTGGGCGCGGAGCACCTCGGCCAGCGGGGTTCCGCGCTCGAGGGCGATCACTATGCCGTCGACGAAGCGGGTGAGCGGCTCGGAGGCTGAGCGGGCGGCGAGTCCTTCGAGGGCGGTGACCAGGCCGGCGCCGGAGCGGCTCTCGTCGAGGGTGCGGGTGAGTTCGCGGCTGAGTTCGCCCTGGCTGACGGTGGTGACTCGGCGGAGGGCGGCGGCCGGTGCCTCGCCGGCGGTGACGGCCAGGGCGAGGAGTTCGGCTATTACGGGGAGCTCGGTGCGCATGGCATCGGCGCGGCGGCGGACCTGGGCGGAGAGCCACCAGTCGCGGGCGAGGATGCCGGTCATTGCGCCGAGGAGAGGGAGTACGGCGAGGGCGGTGAGGTTTCCGGTGGCGGCGGGGACGACTATTCCGGCGGCCAGGCCGGTTGCGCCCCAGCGGACCTGTTCGGCGCGGAAGGCGGCTACGGCGTTGGCGTGGTCGAGCGCGTCGCCGAGGGGGCTAGCCGGGGCGGCTGGGCCCGCGCGGCCGGCGGCGGTCGGGCCGGCGCGGCCAGCGGCCGTCGGGCCGGGGCGGCCGGCGGGGGTGGTCGGGAAGACGCGGGTGGCCGGGGAGGTCGGAGTGCTGCGGTCGGCGGCGATGAGGCGGCGGCGGATGGACGGGGTGCCGCCCAGGAGGCGGTCGAGGTGCCGGGCCAGCACTTCGGCGAGGGCTTGGGCCGCGGTTCGGGCGGCCTGGGCCGGCCCTCGGCCGATCAGCCCGGTGGCCTGACCTGGCTCCGACGGGGTGGGGCGGGCGGTGAGGGAGGCTCGGGTCACGTCGGGGTGACCCAGGTAGGGGGCCAGGCGTTCGTCGAGGCGGGGGCGACGGGCCGGCGGGACTCCCCGGACGATCAGCGCGATGCCGACCACCAGCGCCAGCCCGAACAGCGCCCCGACCGCGTTCACCCGAGCACCCGCCGTTCCTCGGGCAGGTGCCCGATCCGCAGCATCAGCCGGTACGCGGCCAGCGTCACCGCGCCTCCGAACGCGAGCAGCAGCCGACCGGAGCCGCTGTCGAAGACGGTCAGCGTCGTGGACTGGGTCGCCAGCAGCACCAGCACGAGCCATGGCCCGGCGACCGCAAGGCGGGCCGCGTTGACCGTCCAGCCCTGACGGGTCTCGAGTTCGGCGCGGATCCGGGCGTCCTCGCGGAGGAAGCTCGCCAGCGTGCGGAGCAGTCGGCCCAGGTCGGTGCCCCCGACTTCGCGGGCTACCCGGAGCGCCTCGCAGATCCGGTCGGCGACCGGGTCGGCCAGGTCGTCCTTGAGGCGGTCGAGGCAGAGTGCGAATTGGCCGGTCGCCCGGTGGTCGGCCGCGAACCGCGCGAAGGCCGGTCGGAGCGGCACCGGCCCGCGCTCGGCGATCGCGCTCACGGCCTCGGGCAGCGACATGCCGGCCCGTACGGCCGACGCCAGGTTGTCGACGACGTCGGGCCAGGCGTCGCGGAGCTCGCGGGCCCGGCTCGTGCGGAGGCGACGCACCAGCGCGGTCGGCCCCAGAAATCCGAACGCCGCGAAGCAGACCGCGATCGAGCTGCTCCCGGAGACGAGCAGCGCCACCGCTCCCACCGCCGCCGAGGCTCCGACCTGCGCTGCGACCAGCTGCCCGGGGCTCACCCCCGCCAACCCGGCCGCGCCCAGCAACTCACCCCGCCGCCTGCTCCACCGACGCAGAGCCCGACGCGGATACCCGCCGAGGCCCCTACTGGCCGCCGCGCCGCGGCCACCCGCGGCACGGCGGCGCGCGGAGCGGCGTCCGCATAGAAGTAGTAGGCCGCAGGCGAAGGCCAGGCCTAGCGCGGCGCCCATCAGGGCGGTCCGGACGCCAGGAGGGCCGGCAGGTCGATGCCGGTGCGCGCGTAGCGCTCGCGGTGGGGAGGGAAGCCGTCGGCGCGGGTCAGCTCGCCGCTGACGGTCGTGAAGACCTCCGCGGTCTCGATCGCGCCGTCGCCGCTGCGCCCGCCGACCGCGACGATCTCGCGGACGGTGCGCGCGCCGGTCGCGCTCATCTCCAGGTGGACGACGAGGTCGACGCACGTCGCGACCGTCGGCACCACGAACGACGGGTGGACGTTCTCGCCGGCCAGCAGCGGGAGCGTGCAGAGCTTGGTCACGGCCTGGCGGGCCGAGTTCGCATGCACGGAGCACAGCCCGGGCAGCCCGGCGTTCAGCGCGATGAGCAGATCGAGTGCCTCGGCCTGGCGAACCTCGCCGACGATCAGCCGGTCGGGGCGCATCCGCAGCGCCTCGGTGACCAGCCGGCGCAGCGGGATCTCGCCCGCGCCCTCGAGGTTCGGCTGCCGGGTCTGGAGCGCGACCCAGTCGGGATGGTGACGGAGCTGGAGCTCGAAGACCTCCTCGCAGCTGATCACCCGCTCGAACGTCGGGATCGCTCCGGCCAGGCAGTTGAGCAGCGTGGTCTTGCCGGTCTGGGTGGCGCCGCTGACGATCACGTTCAGGCCGGCCACGACCGAGGCCTCCAGGAACCGGCCGGAGTGCGGGGTCAGCGTGCCGAGCGGGATCAGTTCGGCGAGCGTGTGGGCGCGCGCGACGAACTTGCGGATGTTGACCGCCCAGTGCTCGCGGGTCACGTCCGGGATGACGACGTGTAAACGGGATCCGTCGCTGAGCATCGCGTCGACGAACGGCGTCGACAGGTCGACGCGGCGGCCGGTGCGCTCCAGCGCGCGCTGGACGAGCTCCTCGATCTGGCCGGGAGCGAGGATCGTGGTCGTGAGCTCGGAGCGTCCGTAGCGGGCGACGAAGACCCGGCCGGGGCCGTTGACCCAGATCTCCTCGACCGTCGGATCGTCGAGGAAGCGCTGGAGCGGGCCGAGGCCGGCGACGGCGTCGAGCACCACGCGACGGGTTCCGACCGGGTCGGGGAGCGCCTCGGCGGTGCCGCCGGCCGCTCTTTCGGCGTGGGTGGCCAGTACCTCGTCGATGAGGCCGCTGACCGCGGCGGGGTCGTGGAGCGGGTCGACACCGCGGCTCCGTACCAGCTCACGGACCTCCCGGTGGACGATCTCCTCGGCGTTGGACACCCCACCTCCCGGTTGCGGTTCCTGAATCGACGGTAGCGATCAGAACACCGCACGTAACCGGGGTGTGGATAAGTTCAGTCAGGTGTCGACTCGGTCGCCGATCTTGTCGTCGCTGGACGGGGCCGGGGTGCCCTGGGGGTTGCTCGGCATCTTGTCGCCGGGCTTGGGGAGGCCGGGGATGTCGGTCGGCGGGCTTCCGGGTGGGGTCTTCGGGCCGGAGCCGTCCGGGCGGGTCGGGAACGGGTTCTTCGGGAGCTGCTTGGGCTGCTGCTTCTGTTGCTGCTGGGTCGGGGTCGGTGCGGGGCGGACGGCGGTCTTGTTGGTGTCGGACTGCAGGATGCCGGACCAGGCGACGCCGAAGGCGACGGCGGCGAGCGCGACGACGCAGGCGGCGGTGAGGCTCAGGACCAGCGGCCACCGGCGGTGCCGCTTGGGCGCCGACGGGGGCGCGGCCCAGGGCGGAGGGGGTGGTAGGCCGGGTCCGCCGAAGGTCGGAGGGAGGCCGTGGCCGGGCGGCGGCGGATAGCCCGGCCCGACGGCACCGGGCCCGACGGCGGGTCCGGCGGCGCCCGGGGCCGCGAACAGCGAGGTCGGCGGGGCGGCGGGCCGGAAGTCCGCGTTCTGCGCGCCGCGCGCGCCTGCGCCTGCCGCGCCGCTCGGCACGCCCGCGCCGCTCGGCACGCCCGCGCCACCCGGCACGCCCGTGCCGCCGGGCGCGTTGGGCGCGCCTGGGGAGGTTGGGGCCGACCAGGCGGTCGTGGCCGGCATCGGGCTCGCGTTGCTCGCCGCCCAGGCCGCCGGCGCGGCCGGGCTCAGCGGCGCGGCCGGGCTCAGCGGCGCGGCGGCGGCGGCGCCGCTCACCGGGATGAACGGCTCCACCGGCGACTCCAGGTTCGAGGACGCGGCCTGGGCCGGGACCGGCATCGCCAGCGTCGGGCTGGGCCGCACCGGCAGCGCGCCCGGCGCCGGCTTCGACGGCAGCACCGACGTGACCCGGTCGTCCGGCAGCACCTCACCGACGGCCGCGACCGGCACCGCCTGGTAGTGCGGCGTCCCCTCGGGCAGCGGCGTCCCGGCCGGCACGCCGGCCAGCGTCGCCGCGAGCTCCCGCAGGTCGACGGCGACCGACTCCGCGGTCGGCCGCTGGACCGGGTCCCGCCGCAGGCACGCGGTCAGCAGCGGACGCACCGCCGGGACGGTCGCGTCGGTCCAGATCGGCCGGGCCGTGACGTGCCGGTCCATCACCTCGGCCGACGTTCCCCCGCGGTACGGCGTGGTGCCGGTGAGCAGCTCGTAGAACAGGATGCCGAGCCCGTAGACGTCGCTGGCCGGGATCGACGCGTGCCCCTGCACGACCTCGGGCGCGATGTACTCGGGCGTGCCGTAGCTCAGCGGCGCCGGACCGCGGACCAGCCGCGACACCCCGAAGTCGGCCAGCCGCACCGGCCCGCCGTCCGCGGGCACCAGGACGTTCGCGGGTTTCACGTCGGCATGAACGACGCCGGCCGCATGCGCGGCGGCGAGCGCATCCGCGATCGTGGCCGCGATGAGCGCGGCCGACGTCGGCGCGAACGTTCCGGTGGTCGCGAGCGCGTGGCGCAGGTCGGCCCCATCGACCAGGTCCATCACGAGCGTGATCTGGTCCCCCTCGACGACCAGATCACGCAGTCGGACGACGGCCGGGTGCGCGATCGACGTCAGCACCCGCCGCTCCCGGAGGAACCGGTCGACGACGTCGGCGTCGGCGGCCAGCTCGGCCCGGATCTGCTTGGCCGCGACGAGCTCGCCGGTCTTGACGACACGGGCGCGCCACACGGATCCAGTGGCACCGCCGGCGATCTTTTCGACCAGTTCGTATCGGCTGCCTAAAGGCGTGGTCACGGCGTCGTCCCTTCGGGTACCGGGCGCCGGGGGTGCGCCCGCAACCCGAGTATGCGAACGGGCCGTCCGCAGGGTCTCCCGGATTCGTGCCACTCCTCCGCGCTACGTCAGCGAACCGACATCCGCGCGTGTAGCAGTCGCGCGCCGCCAGGCGCGAGCGCTTCGTTCGAACCTGGAGCCTGCTGAGGGCGGCGCTGACATCCGCGCCACTCGACGCCGCGTACTGGTCGTACTCAAGTCGGGTGGCGCGGCTGTCAGCGTCGTCCTCAGCAGGCCGCCCACTAGCGAGACATGTGCGGGTAGGTGTGGTCGGTGGGCGGGACGAACGTCTCCTTGATGGTTCGGGGGCTGACCCAGCGGAGGAGGTTGAAGATCGAGCCGGCCTTGTCGTTGGTGCCGGACGCGCGCGCTCCGCCGAACGGCTGCTGCCCCACGACCGCGCCGGTCGGCTTGTCGTTCAGGTAGAAGTTGCCGGCCGCGAACCGCAGCCGCTCGGTCGCGGTCGCGAGCGCTTCGCGATCGCGTCCGAAGATGGACCCGGTCAGCGCGTACGGGGTGCTGTCCGCGGCCAGGTCCAGCACCTCGTCGAACTTCCCGTCCTCGTACACGTGGACGCCCAGCAGCGGACCGAAGTACTCGGTGCGGAACAGCTCGTGGGTCGGGTCGGTGCCGACGACCACGGTCGGACGCACGAAGTACCCCACGCTGTCGTCGGTGCCGCCACCGGCCAGGACCTCGCACGACGGGTCGGCCTCGAGCTTCGCCAACACGTCCCGAAGCCGGTCGAACGCCCGACGGTCGATCACCGCCCCACCGAAGTGGCGGAAGTCACGGACGTCGCCGTACTCGAGTTCTTCGGCCGTGGTGGCCAACCGGTCGCGCAGACCGCCCTCCCAGAGGGACCGGGGCAGGTAGGCCCGGGAGGCCGCCGAGCACTTCTGGCCCTGGTACTCGAACGCGCCCCGGACCAGTGCGGTGTGCAGCGCATCCACGTCCGCGGACGGGTGCGCGACGACGAAATCCTTGCCGCCGGTCTCGCCGACGAGCCGTGGATACGCGGCATACCGGTCGAGGTTGCGGCCGACCGACTCCCACAGGTGGCGGAACGTCCGGGTCGAGCCGGTGAAGTGGATCCCGGCCAGGTTCCGGTCGGTCAGGGCCACCTCGGATACGGCTGCGCCGTCCCCGGTCAGCAAGTTGATGACGCCGGGCGGCAGCCCGGCCGTCTCCAGAACCCGCATGAAGTAGTGCGCCGACAACTGCTGGGTAGGCGACGGCTTCCAGAGCACGGTGTTGCCCATCAGCGCGGGCGCCGTCGGCAGGTTCCCGGCGATCGCGGTGAAGTTGAACGGCGTGATCGCCAGCACGAACCCTTCCAGCGGGCGATGGTCGAACCGGTTCCAGGCGCCGCCGCCGGAGTTGGGCTGCTCGGCCAGGATCCGCTCGGCGAAGTGGACGTTGAACCGCAGGAAGTCGATCAGTTCGCAGGCCGAGTCGATCTCGGCCTGCTGGACCGTCTTCGACTGGCCGAGCATGGTGGCGGCGTTCAAGGTGTCGCGCCACGGGCCGGCGACCAGTTCGGCCGCCCGGAGGAAGATCGCGGCCCGATCGGCGAACGACATCGCCTGCCAGGCCGGGGCCGCCTGGGCCGCAGCACTGATCGCATCGGTCACGTCATCCCGCGTAGCCTGCCGCAAGGTTCCGAGAAGATGGGCATGCGCATGCGGTTGGACCACCGGCACCTCGTCGCCGCCACCCCAGCGGGTGGCGCCGCCGATCGTCTGGGTGAGGTCTTCTCTCCGACCGTCCAGCGTGTCCAGGGCGGAACGCAGGGCTCGAGCGTCGGCACTGCCCGGTTCGTATGTCCGGACCGGCTCGTTGGCCGGTTCGGGTACCCGGGTGACACCGTCCATGTGTGGTCACCTCCGATGGGAAGACGCGAACCCCACCCTATCGGGCACCTATCCAGCCGCTTTGGGGATCAACCGGCGGTGGGGCAGACTGCCGGGTGCCGAACGTCGATACCTAAGATGCGCCTGTAGACCGTGTCCGCTCCTGTTCAGAAGGGAGTCGACGTGGAGTCCGGCCCCGCGCCCGCCCACCCGCTCACCGAACCCGGTCGAACCACCGTTCAGTTATTGGTCGCCTCGTCCGCGGTAATCGCACTTCTCCAACTTGTCGCGGCGACCTCTGTCGACGTCTACAACGGCGAGAGAGCCGGATGGTGGGTCGCGATCCAGGGCGCGACCGTCGCCTTCGCTGCCGCCTTCGCCGGCGCCGCCGCCAGCGCCAACGGCGCCTGGTGGCGCCGAATGCAACAAAAGTCCGCCAGTACGACGCCCCAGAGCCTCGGTACCGGCATCGCGGCGGCCGTCGTGGCCGGCACCGTGTTCGCGATGCTGTGCTGGGCCTCGTCGGCGCTCGCGGACGCCCACGCGACCTATCCGATGGTCGTCGCGGTGTTCGTCGCCGCGATGCTCGGTGGGGTCGTCGGTGGGGTGCGGGCCGGTGGCGCCGTGCTCGGCGGCCTCGTGTCGACGTTCGCCGCGACGCTCGTGAACCTGTTCGGGCAGGCCGTGATCTCGGTGCTCTCGCTGGCTCCGGCCACGCCCGGGCACGGGACGCCGCTCGGGGTCAGCGCCGTCAACTGGGGCATTTCGTCCGTGGTCGGGGCGGTGGCCGGGGTGTGGTGGCTGTCCCGGCGTCGCCAGCGGACGTGGTGGTCGCACTGGCTGATCGTCGGCTGGTTCCCGGCCGCGCTGGTGGTCATCGGGGACATCGCGGAGTTGCTGGCCTGGCTCATGGTCGACGATCCGGCCAAGGGTGACGCGCTCGCCCAGGCCGCGCGGGGACATGGCCTGCAGCTGCTGGTGATGGTCGTCTTCGGAGGGATCGCCGCGTACTTCGCCGGGCGGGCCCGTCGGGCGGCTCGTCTGCGGGCGGCGATCGAGGCTCGTCAGGCCGCCGAGTCGGCGGCCGCGCACGCGGCGGCGGCTCGCGCGACCGCGACCCAGGCCACCGCGGCCGAGGCCGGTGCACCACCGGCGTCGGCGGAGCAGGCTGCGGCGACCCAGGCGCTGGTCGAGCAGGCGGCCGCGGCCGAGAAGGCGGCGGCGCAGGCCGCTGCGGCCCGGGACGCGGCCGAGCAGACCGGGGCGACCCAGATCGCCGCTCTGCAGGCGGCGATCGCCCGGGCCGCCGCGGCCCAGGCGGCCGCGAATGACGCCGCCGCCCTGAACGAGGCCGCCGCCGTCCGCAACCCCGTGCCGTACATCCCCCGCCCCGCAGCCCAACCGCCCCAGACGCCGGCCCCGTCGACGTGGCCGGGCCAGACCGCGCCGACCCCGGCGCAGGGGTCGGGGGCGGGCCAGGCGACAGCGGATTCATCGCACTGGCCGGGTCGGGGCGCGACCACGCAGTGGCCGGGGCAGGCCGCGGCGGGTCCGTCGCAGTGGCCGGCGGAAACGGCTCCGTCCCAGCGCCCGGCGCAGGCGGCTCGGTCGCAGTGGCCGGTCGAAACCGCTCCGTCGCAGCGCCCGGCGGAGACGGCTCCCTCGCAGTGGCCGGCGCAGACGGCTCCCTCGCAGCGGTCGGCGGAAACGGCTCCGGCGCAGCGGTCGGTGGAGGCGGCTCCGTCGCAGCAGGCGAACCCGGCCTCGGCGGTGCCCATGCAGCGGCCGGCCGAGGGCCAGGCGGCGCAGTGGCCGACCCAGGCGGCTCCGTCGCAGCGGGCGGAGCCGGCCCCGGCGGCGCCCGCCCAGGCCGCGCCCGCGCAGTGGCAGGCTCCGGGCCAGACCGAGGCCGCGAATTGGCCGGGCCAGGGGCCGGGAGCGGCGAATTGGCCGGGCCGCGGGCCGGAGGCGCTGACTCGGCCGGGCCACGGGCCGGAGACGGCGAACGCGGAGCAGCCGACCGCGCCGATCCCCGACCTCCGGCAGGCATCACCGGCGGTGCCGAATCCCCGCCAGCCCACCGCCGGGCAGCCCACGGCCGGGCAGCCCACGGCCGGGCAGCCCACGGCACAGCCGTCCGCGCCGCAGGGCGCGGCTTCTCCGGGGGCCGGCGACGGCGGTCCGGAGGCGCCGACCGTGCCGATCCCCCGCCCCGGGCCCGAGGTGCCCCCGGGCGACGAGTCGCCCACCCGGCCCCTCCCGCCGGCGGGCGTCCGCGGCCGTTAACCCGAGCCTCAGCCGCTGCCGCCGTCCGGCACCCACCGGCGGCGGCCCGGCGCCCGACTCCGACTCCACGCCGCCGTCGGCGGCCTTACGCCCGGCTCCCGCCGGCGGCGGCCTCACACCCAGCTCCCGCCGGCGGCGGCGTGGGACCTCGTACCCGCTGGCGGCGACTTGGATCTCGTGCCCGCTGGCGGCGGCCTAGATGTTGATTTCTAACGGCGCGGCGACCAGTTCCAGCCTGCGCCCCCTTGAAGGCGCGAACCCCTATCGGACATCTCCCCCACGCCTTGTCGCACGGATCGCAGCGATGGGAGACCACGGCAAGGCCAGCCAACTGCCCCGATCCTCAGCGCGGCCCGAGGGCGCTGGCCGACCGTGGGTTCCGCGGATTGGTCAACTTTCCTGACTACTTGGTCAGGTAAGTTGACCAATCCGGAAAAGCACCAGGCCCCCGGCGAGCGTGCGCCGGCCACTGAGGTGGCGTTGCTAGGAGCCGGAATCGCGGGATGGCTGCCCGTTCGGAGGTTCCCCAGCCCTTCCCGGGTCCGAACGTCCCGCATCTCGCTACACCCCGGCCAGATCACCGAACACCTGGCCGATCCCGGCACGACCACTGCCTCCGATCACTCATCTAGCACCCGGCAACCGGCGGCCGCGGCCCGGCACCCTGCGCCCGGCCTAGCCAGCCCCGGGCGCCCGGCCTCGCCGCCCGCTCCGCCGCCCGGCGCGAGGGCCCGGCACGGCCCAGAGGCCCGGCACGGCCCGGAAGGCCCGGCGCAGCTCAGGAGCCCGGCTCGGCGCGGGGGCTCGGCACGGCCCAGGAGCCCGGCTCGGCGCGGGGGCTCGGCACGGCCCAGGAGCCCGGCTCGGCGCGGGGGCTCGGCACGGCCCAGGAGCCCGGCGCAGCCCAGGAGCCCGGCACGCAGAGGCTCGGCACGGCCCGAAGGCCCAGCACGGCCCAGGAGCCCGGCGCGGCGCAGGGGCTCGGCATGGCCCGAGGGCCCAGCGCGGCCGGGGGCCCGGCACGGCCCAGGAGCGGGGGCTCGGCGCGGCGCGCGGCCGCGGGCCGTCAGACCGAGAAGGACTCCAAGAGCTCCGGCAGCTCCTGGACCCCATACCACTCCAACTCGTAATCATCAGTCCCGTCGACCACGAACTGAGCGTCCTCGTCCCCGAGATCCGCCTCCATGATCACCCGAGCCGCCGCGGCCACATCCGCCTCGGCCTCCGCACCGTCGACGTGGATCGACGCCAACCGATCCAGCGAAATCGGCACCGAGCTCCGCACGACCGCCCGCTCCAGATCGGGATGCAGCGTCACGTCCCGGTCGGGCACGTCCGCCGACAGCACCACGCGCCGCCGCGGCGCCGACGGATCGTTGTCCAGCAACCTCAGCGCCGCGCGGGCGGCCTGCGAGAACGCCGCGTACTCCAGCACCTCTTCGTCGTCGTCGAGGTACCACTCGCGCAGCGCGGGCGTGACCGCGAACGCCGTCAGCGGCGCCGGTCCCACCTCCTTGTCGGCCTCCACCTGGTGCAGCATCGCCAACGTCGCCGGCACGTAGATCCGCATCCCCCGAGTGTCCACTAACCCGCGATGTCGAACGGCACCGACCGCAGGCGTCGCGTCGTCGGTTCGGGTCGGAGCGCGGCCCAGGACGTCCGCAACGAGGTCTCGAGCACCGACGCGCGCCGGCGCGCGTCCATCAGATTCGGACCGATCGCGGTCAGGTCCTCCGGACCCGGTCCGAGCAGCGTGACCCGCGTGCCGGAGGCACGCAGCACCTCCGCTTCGCGGAGCAGCTGCGCGGTGAGCGAGCGGCGCACGCGCCGCTCCAGCTTGCCCGCGAACGAGGTGGGCGCGTCGTAGGCGAAGGACGCCATCGGCGTCAGGACGTAGACCTCGTCCAGGTCGCAGCCGGCCAGCAGGTCGGCCGACGCGGTGGAGTACGTACCACCGTCGACGTACGGACGCCCACCGATGCGGATCGGGGCGAACCAGCCGGGCACGGCGCAGGAGGCGCTGACCGCGTCGGCCAGCGGAGCCTCGGGAGCACCCTCGCGACCGAAGACGACCCGCTCGCCGGACGCGTAGTCCATCGCGACGACCCAGGGCCGCGGACGGTCGGGCCAGTCCTCGCACGGCAGCACCGAACCGATCAGCCGCCGGACGCCGGTGTGCGCGGCGCGGCCCCGCGGCACGAGGCCGGAGAGTGCCACCATCGGTGACATCGACGCCGGGTGGCGGGCCGCACGCCAGAGCAGGCCGGGCGATCCGAGCGCGAACGCCGGCCAGGGCGGGGCCGGTCCGGCGCCGTCGACCTCCTCGTCGTAGTCGACGACCGGGTCCTCCGGCGCCGGGATGCCCTGCTGGTGGCGGACGATCGAGTCGACCGGCGCCCCGCAGGAGAGCAGCGACGCCAGTATCGAGCCCGCGGACGTGCCGACCAGCGCGTCCACGTCGCGGCAGTCGAATCCCTCGGCGCGCTCCAGCGCTTTCAGTGCACCGGCTGCCCAGGCGAACCCGAGCACGCCGCCGGCGCCGATCACCAAGCCTCGTCGCGTCATGGCGCCCCCTCCGTCAGCTCGTCGATCGACTCGTTCAGAAGTGCGGCGAGCACGTCCACATCGGCCATCGCGTCCCAGTCCGCGTTGAGGCCGTAGTAGACGTGCCCGTCGTACGACGTCACTCCAATTGCGACGGCTTGCCCAGCGGCGAGCGGCACAAACGGAAAGATCTCGCGGAGCCGGGCCCCGGCCACGTACAGCGGACGTTGCGGGCCGGGAGCGTTGGTGACGACGAGGTTGAACAACCGACGGGAGAGTCCGGAGGCGGCCCGGGCCGCCATCGCGTTCAGCGTCGCGGGCGCGAAGCCGGACAGGCGGACGAGCGCGTCCGCGCCGACCCGCCGCCCGGGTTCGGCGTGGGCGCGCATGGAGTACGCGATCTGCGTGAGCCGCACGGTGGGGTTCGGCTCGCCGATCGGCAGGTCGATGAGCGAGGTCGCGACGCGACTGCCGACGTCGTCGCCGCCGAAGGCCGCCGGGGGCCCGCCGCGGACGCTGGTCGGGACCAGCGCGCGGAGCACGGCGTCGGGCGGGACCGGGGCGCCGCGGTAGAGCAGCCAGGCGCGGAGCGCGCCGGCGACGGTGGCCAGGACGACGTCGTTGACCGTCCCCTTGGCGCGGAGCTTGCGGTACTGGTCGAGGTCGGTGCGCGCGGTGGCGAACCGGCGCTGGCGGCCCGGCTCGGCGCTGAGCGGGCTGGCCGGGGCCGGGCGGGCGGCCGCGAGCAGTCCGGTACCGGTCGCGCCGAGGGCGCGTCCGGCGCTGGTGAGGGCCGCGATCGGGTGCCGGACGAGGTCCGCCGCGGCGTCCAGCATCAGGTCGGCCGGGCCCGGCTCGGGGTCCGGACGCCAGACCGGAGTGACGCTCTCGGCGGTGGCCGGGCTGTCGTCGAGCAGGACGTGGAGCAGATCGACGCCACCGACGCCGTCGACGAGCGCCGGATGCGATTTCGCGACGACCGCGACGTTCTTGTCTTTGAGTCCCTCGACGAGATAGAGCTCCCAGAGCGGGCGGGACCGGTCGAGCTGGGTGGACATCAGGCGCCCGACGAGCGCGTGCAGCTGGGCGTCGGTGCCGGGAGTGGGTAAACCGGTGCGGCGGACGTGGTAGGCGAGGTCGAAGCGGGAATCGTCGACCCAGACCGGCTGGCTGAGGCCGCCCGGTACCCAGCGGACGCGCCGACGGAAGCGCGGAACCAGCGCGATCCGCTGCTCGACCCGGCGCCGGAGGGCGGCCACGTCGAGCCCGGTCTCGGCCGGTTCGAGGATCGCCAGGCCGCCGACGTGCAGCGGAGTGTTCGGCGTCTCGGCGGAGAGGAACGAGACGTCCAGCGGCTGGAGGCGATCGGACAACGCGATCACCTCCCTCGTTGGATGCGCATCCTCATCGTGACATGGGTTACTCGTCGGTACCCACATTTCTTCTGGTATGCACCCACCCTGCACCGATCACGAGGGTTTTCAGGGCCTTCCGCAGCGGGGAGTTCGGGGTCACCTCGGCGAGCGTGCGGCCCTCGGCCAGCGCACGGTCGGTGGACGGCCGGTCGTAAGGGAGCGTGCGGATTCCGTCGATGCCGGCGAACCGTTGGAGGGCGCTCTCGACGCTCCGGGTGGGGTCGCCGGGGATCGGCCCGCGGCGGAGCTTGTTGACGACCACGATGGGTTCCGCGCTGGGGAGCGCCTCCTTGAGCGACGCCAGCCCGCGCACCAGGCGGTGCAGCCCGACCGGATCGGCGGCGCCGATCGCGAGAATCGAGTCCGCGTTCCCGAGGACGGCGAGCGTGGCACCGTTCCGCCGCGGTGCGGCGGTGTCGAAGACGAGTTCCTCGTCCTCCTCCAAGCAGAAACCGATGTCGACGATCGTGAGCTCGGAAAGGGCGCGGGCGTGGTCGAGGATCTCGTCGACGGCGTCGGGGGTGATCTCCGGCCAGCGGTCGGGGCGGCTGATGCCGGTGAGGACGCGCAGGTGGGGCGAGATGGCGCGGGCGGTGGCGGCGAGGGAGGTCGGGGTGAGGCGGCCGGTGTTCGCGAGCCGGGCGGCCGAGGCGAGGCCGGCGGCTTCGTCGAGGAGGCCGAGGTGCTGGGCGACGACGCCGCCGTAGGTGTCGGCGTCGATGAGGAGGGTGTGGATGTTCTGGCGGGCGCTCTCGTCGGCGAGCCCCAGCGCGACGGTCGTCCGGCCGGGCGCGCCGGTGGGCCCCCAGACGGCGATGACCTGGCCGCGGTTCGGGTGGTTCGGGGTGTTGGTGGGGGCTGGTGATCTGGGTGCCGTGGTTGCGTGGGTCGGGGGTGCCGCGGGTGGGGAGGGGGCTGGGCGGCCGGGCAGCAGAGGCCATTCCTCCAGGTCCCGCTCGGCTCCGATCCATCCGGGCGAGAAGCCTTCCCTGGAGCCGAGCCCACCGAGCGCGCCCAGGCCGTGAGCGCCCACGCCCGCGCCCGGGCCGGGACCGTCGGGACCGGGACCACCGCGACCGGGACCACCGGGATGCGGAGAACCAGGACCGGCACCGCCCGGGGCGGGCGCACTCGGGCCGAGTGCAGCGGGACCGCCTGGTCCGGTCGCGCCGGGGGCGGAGCTGGGCTCGCCTGATTCGGGACGAGCGCCTTGCCCACGCGAACTGGGGGCGGGTGCGCCTGGGCCGGAGCCGCCGGCTGCGCCCGAGCCGGCGCCGCCGGCTGCGCCTCGGCCGGGGCTGGCCGCGTCTGGGCCGGGGCCGCCGGGCACGGCAGGTCCGGAGCCTGGGCCAGGGCCGCCGCCGGCGCGCGGACCACTACCAGGACCGTTGCTGTCGGAGCCGGCAGGCGCGCCATGGCCAGGGCCGGCGGACACCCCGTAGTCGGGCGGAGCTCCCGGGGCGCGGTCGGGCGGAGGGCCGTAGCCAGGGTCGCCGGGCGCTACACGGCCGCCGCCAGGGCCCGGGAACGCGCCGTGATCGGGCCTGGCCGGTCGGCCATGGTCCCAGCTCGACGGAGCACTCTGGCCCAAGTCAGGCGGAGCATCGCCGGGCGGGGCGTTTTGGGCCGAGCCGGATGGGGTGCCCTGGCCAGGGATGGCGGGCGTGGTGCGGCTGGCGTAAGGGCTAGGAGGCGCGCCGTAGCCAGGATCGGGGACGGTGGGATCGCTCGTCCTGTCCGGCACGCCGGCTCCGGTACCGGCCGATCCGCCGTGGCCTGGGCCGGGGTCCCCCGCGCCCGTTGACCCGGATCTGTCGCCGACGGGTGCGGAAGGGCCGGCAGCCGGGGAGCGTTGGGGCCAGCGTGGGGGCGGGGCGCCGTCAGGGCGAGCTGACGGCGGCTCGGCATGGCGCCCGCTGCTCGCGGCGCCCCGGCCACCCGATGCTCCCGGTTCGACCGGGCGGCTGCGCGGGGTCGATCGCGGGGCCCGGGCCACGGACTTTCCCGCGACCAGGGCGTTGGCGGCGCTTCTCAGAGCAGCGGCCACCGCCGTCGGGGAGGCGTCGGTCGGGAGTACGTGAGGGATTCCCAAAGCACGCAGCCGGTCGCGGGACTCGCCGTCGTCCGGGTGGGCCAGGCCCACGACCGCGACCCCGCACCCGGCGAGGCGGGTGAGGAGTGGGCGGTCCAGGTGCGGAAGATCCGCCGAGACCACCACCGCGACGGCCACTCCGGTCGAGGCCACCGCCAGCAAATCCGCCGCCCCGGTGCAGCGCCGGACCACGTTCACGCCAGAGCTCCCGCTCCCCCACGCCGCCACCAGCGCGTCCTCCCACGCACTCCCATCCGTCACCACGGTCAAGACGGAAATCACCGCCCACCCCCCGCCGACTGCCCCCCAACAGGCCCGCCCCCCGACGGCCCCCCTCCAGACGGCTGCACCCCAGAAGGCTCAACCCCAGACGGCTCGCCCCCAGACGGCTCGCCCCCAGACGGCTCGCCCCCAGACGGCTCTCCCCCAGACGGCCCGCCCTCCGACGGCACCCCTTCAGGCAAACCCCCGACGGAAGCCGACGAAGACCCCACCACCGGCGCCGCCCCACAAACCAGATCCGCACCCCGCCCACTCACCACCACCACATCGATCTCCGAAGTCCGAACCGCCCGCACCACCCCCGCCGCGACCTCATCCGGCACCCGCAAAACCAACGCCACCCCGCCCGCGATCCCCGACTCCCGGCTCACCCCCTGAACCGCGGCCGACACCAGCACCCGCACGGTCTCCCCACCGCGCGGGGTCGCGAACACGTCCACCCGCACCCCTCGCCGCAACGTGGCGGGGGCGTGTTCCGCGCTCACCGGGACGCTCACCTCGCTGCCGCACGTGCGCCCGGCCACGGCGGCCTTCGGTAACAGCTCCCCGGCCCCCACGTCCCGGGCCAGCGGCCGGCCGACCGGCCCGGCGCCGTCGGCGGCGAGGTACAGCCCCGAGCTCTCCGGCAGCCGGACCCGCACGCCGACCAGGTCACCCGCGGACAGCACGGTGCCCGCCCCGAGATCGCGCGCCACCGCCCACACCCGCACCGTGTCGTCGGCGACCGCGAAGAGCCGGGCTCCGCCCAGCACCGACCCGACGACCAGGAGCAGGCCCAGCAGAAAGCGAAAATCCACCCACGACGGGACGCGACGCCGGAGGGCCGGCGGTGACACCGGTACGGACATCGAAATCCTCACCGTGTGGTGTTTAGCCCGGCCGATCGAGGCGACTAGGGGTGTTCCTATGATCTCGCACCGCGATCAGCTTCCGCTTCATTTGTCCACAGTCGGCGTCGATCGGATTTGAGCATCGTTGCGATATCGCTGTGGACCGTCGAGAACGGAGCTACCACCCCAATGGCAAACTCGAAGGCGGCAGTGGGAGGTGACATGGCAACCGAGCGATTTCTGCAGCTCTCCGACGTTGCAGAGATCCTGAACATCTCGTCCTCACAGACCTATGCGCTGGTGAGGTCGGGTGATCTCCCGGCCATCAAAATCGGAGGCCGGGGCCAGTGGCGTGTCGAGCGCGCCGAACTCGAGCGATATATCGAGCGGATGTACAAGGAGACCAAGGACTTCGTCCGCAGCCATCCGTTCACCTACACGGACGCACCCGAGGAGGAAATCAGCTGACGCGCGCGTGAACGGCCATCAGCGCGGCCAGCGGCACACTTCGCACCGCGCGGACGGCCCGCGCGCGCCTCGGTTCGGTCTCGGAGTGTTCGGCGAGTTCGAGGAAGTCGCGCCCGACCCGGTCGATCGTCCCCGACAACGATTTCCCTCCCGGTAGCGCCAGCCGGACCGGCGTCCGGTCCCGAGCCAAGCGCCGAAGCACGAACCGCAGGTCCATCCGCGCCTCCACCGGGCCGACCGGGTCGGCCGCCGTCGCCGGCGACAGGCCCTCCACCGCCACGACCGCGGCCAGCGGTATCACGACCTCCCGAGCTCCACCGGCCGACAGCGCCATCCAATCCGGACCCACGCGCGCCAGCACCCCGGTCAGCGAAGCGTCCGGCAGCCACACCTCGAGCTCCGACCCGACGCTGCCCCGCAACCGGTCCACCAGCGAGACGAGCGCGAACTCCCGCCGGGTCCGATCGGCCGCCTCGGACGCCATCTCGTCGCGGCGCAGCGCCTCGAACTGCGCCTCGGCGTCGGCGAACAGGTCTTCCCACCGGTCGTCCACGGGTCCACTGTGCCCAGTTCATCCACAGAAAGAAACCGATCGCTTGCGCAGCGCTAACCCGAGATCGTTTCCTAGAGGAGGTAAACGAAAGCAAACGTAGGGGAACGCTATGCAAGTGCCCGTCATCACCCGGCCACCCGCCCTCGAGCCACCAGCCCTGACGCTCCTGCGTCCGCCCGCGCTCCACCTCCGGTCGGTCCCGCCGGAACTCCCGTTCCGTCCGGCCGTCCCCACGAAAGCCACCGCGAAGAAGGTCTCCTTCGGACCCCAGGCGACGCCTCGGAACGCGCTGCCGGACCCGATCGCCCACGCGCGGGCCCTCGTCCTGGCCCTGCTCGAGGTCTTGAGCGGACGCCGACCGGTCCAGCAGCTCCGCGCCCACCTCACCGAGGACGCCTATCACCGCCTGGCCGGGCGCCTCCAGCGAGCGCGGGCCGGCGTCCGCTCCACGCCCTACCGGCCCCGCAACCGCACCCGCATCCATCTCGGACGCACGCTCCTCTGCGAACCGGCCGACGGCGTCGCCGAAGTCACGGTCCTGGCCGACGTCGGCACCCGAACCCGCGCCGTCGCCATCCGCCTGGAAGGCCTCGACGGCCGCTGGCGCTGCCCGGTCCTCACGATCCTCTGACCACAGACCGCGCCCCTCCGGGGCCATGCCGACGAAAAACAGCGACCGCGGACCCTCACTCCGCCGCCGCGACCTCTTCAACTTCCTGCGGCTCCACCCCAGCCGAAAGGTCCGGCCGAACCCGCACCTCGGTGATCGCCCGCCGCCGAACCGCGAGCACCTCGAACGCCCACCGATCCACGGTCACCTCGTCCCCCGGCGACCGCGGGATCCGCCCCAGCACCGCCAGGATCAGCCCAGCCACCGTGGTGTAATCCCCCTCCGGACGGTGCGGCAACTCGATCGCGATGTCGATCAGGTCGTGCACCGGGAACGACCCCGGCAGCACCATCGACCCGTCCTCGGCGATCTGCACCGACCGGATGTCCTTGTCGGTCTCGTCGTAGATCTCGCCGACGACCTCCTCGACCAGGTCCTCCACGGTCACCAGCCCGTCGATGTCGCCGTGCTCGTCGACGACCAGCGCCATCTGGGTCCGGGCCAGCGACAGCTCCCGCAGGGCGTCCGGCACCCGCATGCTCCCCGGCAACGCCGGCACCGGCCGGACCCGCGAAACCAGATCCACGGAATCGTCCAGGAGATCGCGCAGATGCACGACCCCGATGACGTCGTCCAGCGACCCCCGCGAAGCCACCGGCGCCCGGCTGTGCCCGGACGCCGCCAGCTCGGCACGCGCCCGCGGAACCGACAGATCGGACGACAGCACGAACGCTTCCCGGCGCGGCACCAGGATCTCGCGCAGCACCCGGTCGCCCACCTCGAGCGCCCCGACGATCATCGTCTGCTGGAGCGGCGTGAAGCCCTTGTGCGAGCTCACCATCTCGGTCACCTCTTCCCGGGTGACCTCCTCGCGCTGCCGGTCCGGATCTCCCCCGGCCAGCCGCACCACCGCATCCGTCGTGACGCCCAGCAGCCAGATCACCGGCCGGCTCAGCGTCGAGAGCAGGTCCAGCGGCCGCGCCACCGCCAGCGCCCACCCCTCGGCCCGCTGCATCGCGATCCGCTTCGGCGCGAGCTCGCCGAACACCAGCGTCACGAACGTCAGCAACACGGTCACCAGGACGATCGCGACCGGCCGGGCCGCGTCGCCGAGAAAGCCCAAGGGCCCCACCAGGGGCGACGCCAGCGACACGGCCGCGGTCGCCGACGCGAGGAACCCGGCCAGCGTGATCCCGACCTGGATCGTGGCCATGAAGCGGTTCGAGTCGCGGGCCAGCCGCGCCAGCACCCGGCCACCGGCGCCGTGGCGCGACAGCCGCTGCAGCTGGCTCTCCCGCAGCGAGATCAGCGCGATCTCACTCCCGGCGAACGCAGCGTTGACGAGGACGAGCAGGGCGACGAGTGCCAGCTGGGCACCGACGGAGTCCATGATTCCTCTCGGGGACGCCGAACAGATGTTAACTGCACTTACCCCGACAACTGCGCAGCTCAAACGGCGTCCGAATAAGAAAGCCGGGCCTGGGAAATCCCAGGCCCGGCCCCCTGAACGGACCTAGGCCGGACCGCCGGGCGCGCCGTGGCAGCGCTTGTACTTCTTGCCCGAGCCACACGGGCAGGGAGCGTTCCGCGACGGACCCGCACCGGTCTTCTGACCCGGGGCGACGGCCTTCCGCGCGCCGGCCGCCGCACCCAGCGGCGAGTCGGTCGCCACCGCGACCCCGCCGCCGGTGCCGGCCTCGCCGTCGATCGCCGGCGAGCTGTACTGCAACGGCTGGTTCGACGGCCGCGGCCGCAGCAACCCGTGGATCTCGGCGTGCTGCTCGACGGTCGGGGAATCGTCGGCGGGAGCCTCGACCGGGGGCTCCTCGGTCTGGATCTCGGCGTGGAACAGGAGGCGGACCGACTCCTCCTTGATGCCCTCCATCATCCCGTTGAAGAGGTCGAAGCCCTCGCGCTGATACTCGACCAGCGGGTCACGCTGGGCGTACGCGCGGAGGCCGATGCCCTCCTGCAGGTAGTCCATCTCGTAGAGGTGCTCGCGCCACTTCCGGTCGAGCACCGCGAGCACGATCTGACGCTCGGCGTCGCGCATGAGCTCGGTGCCGAGCTCCTTCTCGCGCCGGTCGTAAGCCTCCTGCGCGTCCTCGGTGAGCTTCGCGGTGAGGAACTCGGCGTCGATCGCCTCGCGACCGCCGGCCTCCTCCTCGAGCGACTCCTCGGTGAACGAGATTGGGTAGACCAGGCTGAGGTCCTTGATCAGCTGACCGAGGTCCCAGTCTTCCACGTAGCCGTCGGCGGTGAGGCCGGTGACGTACGCGTCGATGATGTCGTCGATCATGTGCCGGATCTGCTCCTGCAGGTCGGCACCGTCGAGCACCTCTTTGCGCTCGGCGTAGATGACCTGGCGCTGCTTGTTCAGCACCTCGTCGTACTTGAGGACGTTCTTGCGCGCCTCGGCGTTCTGCTGCTCGATCTGCGTCTGCGCCGACTGGATCTGCCGACTGACCATCTTCGACTCGATCGGGACGTCGTCCGGGATGTTGAGGCGGTCCATGATCGCCTCGACCGCGCCGGAGTTGAACCGCCGCATCAGGTCGTCGCCGAGCGAGAGGTAGAACCGGGACTCGCCCGGGTCACCCTGACGGCCGGACCGGCCGCGCAGCTGGTTGTCGATACGACGGGACTCGTGCCGCTCGGTGCCCAGCACGTAGAGCCCACCGGCGTCGGTGACCTGCTCGGCCTCCTCGTCGACCTCGCCCTTGACCCGCTCGACGGTCGTGGCCAGGAGCTCTTCCCAGTCCTCGTCCTCCGGGGTGTGACCGGCGTTGCGCAGCTCGGCGGCGGCGAGGAACTCGGCGTTGCCGCCGAGCATGATGTCGGTACCACGACCGGCCATGTTCGTCGCGACCGTGACCGCGCTCTCGCGGCCGGCCTGGGCGATGATCTCGGCTTCACGCGCGTGGTTCTTCGCGTTCAGGACCTCGTGCCGGATACCGCGCCGGTCGAGCATCGTCGACAGGTACTCGGACTTCTCGACGCTCGTCGTACCGACCAGGATCGGCTGGCCGTTCGCGTGCCGCTCGGCGATGTCTTCGACGACCGCCTCGAACTTGGCCTGCTCGGTCTTGTAGACGACGTCCGGCCGGTCCTTGCGGACCATGTCCCGGTGCGTCGGGATCGGCACGACGCCGACCTTGTAGGTCTTCTGGAACTCGGCCGCCTCGGTCATGGCCGTACCGGTCATGCCGCCGAGCTTGTCGTAGAGGCGGAAGAAGTTCTGCAGCGTGATCGTGGCGAGAGTCTGGTTCTCGTCCTTGATGTTCACGCCCTCTTTGGCCTCGATGGCCTGGTGCATGCCCTCGCTGTAGCGACGGCCGTGCAGGACGCGGCCGGTGAACTCGTCGACGATCAGGACCTCACCGTCGACGACGATGTAGTCCTTGTCTTTCTTGAAGAGCTCCTTGGCCTTCAGCGCGTTGTTCAGGTAGCCGATCAGCGGGGTGTTGATGGCCTCGTAGAGGTTCTCGATGCCGAGCTGGTCCTCGACCTTCTCGACGCCCTCTTCGCTGATGCCGACCGTGCGCTTGCCCTCGTCGACCTCGTAGTCGCGCTCGCGGCGCAGACGCGGCACGATCCGCGCGAACTCCGTGTACCAGCGGGCCGACTGCTCGGCCGGGCCGGAGATGATCAGCGGCGTCCGGGCCTCGTCGATCAGGATCGAGTCGACCTCGTCGACGATCGCGAAGAAGTGGCCGCGCTGCACCAGTTCTCCACCGGAGCCGGCCATGTTGTCGCGCAGGTAGTCGAAGCCGAACTCGTTGTTCGTGCCGTAGGTGATGTCGCAGTCGTACGCGGCCTTATGCGCGCCGGGCAGCGCGTTCGGCAGGATCGTGCCCACCGACAGGCCGAGGAACTTGTGCACCCGGCCCATCCACTCGGCGTCGCGCTGGGCCAGGTAGTCGTTCACCGTGACGACGTGGACGCCCTCGCCCGCCAGCGCGTTCAGGTACGCCGGGAGCACGCAGGTGAGGGTCTTGCCCTCACCGGTCTTCATCTCGGCGATGTTGCCCAGGTGCAGTGCGGCGCCGCCCATCAGCTGGACGTCGTAGTGCCGCTGGCCCAGTACACGTTTGGCGCCCTCGCGGGCGACCGCGAACGCCTCCGGGAGCAGGTCGTCGAGCGACTGGCCGTCCGCGTACCTCTCCTTGAACTGGTCGGTCTGTTCGCGGAGTTCCGCGTCCGTCAGATCCGTGTACTCGTCCTCGATCGAGTTCACGGTGTCGGCGATCGCCTTGAGACGGCGAATGATCCGCCCCTCACCGGCGCGGAGGATCTTCTCGAAGATCACGGGTTCGGTCAGCTCCCTCGGATGTCCTACCGCCATCGTAGGCGCGGTGGCCGGCGACGGGCCTCCCGCGCTCACGCGGCCAGCCGTCCACCGGTCGGGGCACGGCTCCTCACCAAGTAAACCGCAGCGGGCCGCACACGGTTCCCAGGAGCGGCAACCTTGTGTTACCGGCGCGGGCAGGACCCCGAACAATAGTCCGACCCGAGCAGTTTGCCGAAGATTTCCATGTTTGGGATGACCACGTTAGTGCCGAGAACCCCGCCAACAGCGAGGATGGCCTGGTGGACACCGTGGAGCTCACCGCCGGACGCTTCCTGCTCCGGCCGTGCCGGCCCGTCGACGCGGAGTGGGTCTGCCGCGCCTGCCAGGACCCGGACATCCAGCGCTGGACCCGCGTCCCCGCGCCCTACCGGCTCGACGACGCGGTCGGCTACGTCACCGACCACGTCCCGCAGTCCTGGGCCACCGGCCGCGGCGCGCCGTTCGGCGTCTTCGACGCCCTCACCGGCGAAGGGCTCGCCACCGTAGGACTCGTCTCGATGGACCTGACCGAGGGCCTCGCCGAGGTCGGCTACTGGGTCGCCCCGTGGGCGCGCCGCCGCGGAATCGCCACCGCGGGCACGCTCGCTGTCGCTCGCTGGGCGTTCGGTTCGCTGGGGGTCTCGCGCCTGACCTGGCTGGCCGAGGTCGGCAACACCGGCTCCCGGGCGGTCGCGGAGCGCGCCGGCTTCACGATCGAGGGCGTCCTCCGCGACCGCGTCCGCGTCCGCGACGGCTCCCGCGCCGACGCGTGGATCGGTTCGCTCCTCCCGAGCGATCTCAAGAGCTGAATTACGCCGCCCGGCGAACCACCGCCCGCCGCACCGCCCCGCCGTAGAACCTCCGCCCGTGCCCGGACCCCCCAGGATCAGTCCCACCCACCGCCCCGAGCCACCGCCGAGCCACCGCGGGTCACCGCCGAGCCACCGCGGGTCACCGCCGAGCCACCGCCGGCCACCGCCGAGCCACCGCGGGCCACCGCGGGCCACCGCGGGTCACCGCCGGGTCACCGCCGGGCCA